>BJHB01000144.1:0-7488 GCA_014191415.1 Chloroflexota bacterium | reverse complement strand
TCCCTCTCGACTACTGGGGGCTCGCGGCTGGCGTCGATTAGACCGGTTCCACGACGCTACTCGCTCACCCCAGATGAAGATCCCACTCGGCTGGCCCGGCCACCGCGTCGTCTATGGCAAGTTCAGTGGAACCTTCTATCCGGGTTTATCCGGACTTGGCGGACGGGTGCGGGAACTTGGGGACCAGATCCACAAGGGCATCAACAAGCAGGTCAAGTTCTGTGCGGGTCGTATAGGCCTGGACCGAGATCCGCGCGAATGTCCGTCCACCCCAGTCGATGATCGGGATCACAATGTTGTGGTCCTCGTAGAGGCGGGTGCTGACCGCGCCGGCGTCGCAACGTCCGATCGGAGCGGCGACCATCTGGATCCACCAGTCGGTCGTCGCCGGGGACATCGGTGGTTCCCCGAATGCGTCGATCAGGCGGTTCATGGCGTACGTTGCCATGACATGCGCATCCGCGCGGATGCGCGCCCAGTCGTGGTGCGCCTGGAACTCGATTGCGGCCGGGACCGTCAGGTAGGGGGCCGGGTCGAAGGTGCCCCGCCACTGGTGTTCGTGCACGTAGACCGATTCGCCCGGGGGTGTGGTGCGCCAACCATGGCCGATAATGACCGGGCGCAGAAGCTTCTGCATGTCCCGTCGGGCATGGAGGAAGCCGGACCCTTTCGGGGCGCACAACCATTTGTGGCAGTTTCCGGAATAGAAGTCGGCGTCTATTTCAGTCAGGTTGATTGCCACCTGGCCCGGCGCATGTGCCCCGTCGATGACCGTGATCAGTCCGAGGGCACGTGCCCGCTTGACAATCAGTTCCACGGGGAAGCGTAGCGCCGTCGGAGAGGTAATGTGGCTCAGGTAGACGATCCGGGTCCGGGGTCCGACGTGTGCCAGGAACCGGTCGGCAAACTCCTCGGCGGTGGTGAACGGCGGAGCCAACTCAACCCGGTTGTAGATGACGCCGCGCGGTTCGGACACAAAGGTCCACGCCTTGTCAAGTGCGCCGTATTCGTGGCTGGTGCTCAGGATCTCGTCACCGGCAACCAGAGGCAGGTTCTCCGCGAGTGACTGGATGACGACGTTCAGGCCCTGTGTGGCATTGGGGTAGTAGACGAGATCATCTGCATCCGCGCCAAGGTATGCGGCTAGATCCTGGCGCGCCTGCTTCATCACGGGTGCGAACCGACGGCCCAGGAAGGTGACCGGTTCAGCCTCGAGTTCCCGCTGCCAAGTCTGGTAGATCTCGAAGACTTCGCGCGGGCATGCCCCGAATGATCCGTGGTTCAGGAAGACGACGTCCTCTTTCAGTAGGAAATCGCCGCGCATGTGCCGGGGTCCCGGGAACGCGGGCACGCTGTCCGCGCCAGTCGAAGTTGTCGTCGATATGTTGGCGGTAGAGGTGGTGTTCACGGAGATGCAGGATAACGCCCCGGTTGCCACGCTGCTGGAATGGTTTGCTGCCCACCACCGTCACCCGATGATGAGATGACACGGATGCTTGCTAGAGTTTCGGTCATGGTCGGATCGGACCCCGTTGCGTCGCCTCAGCGGCTTGAAGCCGTAGCGCATGGACGTGTCCAAGGGGTCGGCTACCGGGCGTTCGTCGTCAAGGAAGCCCGTCGGTTGGGCGTCACCGGCTACGCACGCAACCTCCCAGATCGGCGCATGGTCGAGGTCGTCGCTGAAGGTGCACGGATAGACCTTGAACTGCTGATCGCCGCGCTCCACAAGGGGCCCTGGATCGCGAAGGTCGAACGGGTCACCACGCTTTGGCTGCCGTCGACAGGCCAGTTCGCCGACTTCGACATCCGCACCTGAGGACGTGACCCCTCGTCGTCTCAGTCCACACGATCATTGAGATGAGTTCGCTCCGCTTTACGGAGGTCCAGACTATTCAGGCGTCAACGGTCACCCACCCGCCGCTACGTGATGCATGGTCGGCGCTGGCGGCTACCCGCGCCGCTGCCACCGCGTCGTCAAGTGTTGGCCCCGGTCCGCTTCCAGATGCAACGCGGTGCAGAAACTCGGCGGCCTCAATGGTCTTGAGGTCGTCGTATCCCAGTCCCGTTGCGCTTGCCGGGTTGAACCGTCCGTGATACGGATGGTCGGGTGACGACAGGAGACGCACGAACCCGTCATGGTGCCGGTGATCAGCCGACATCCCGGTCATGTTGGGAAGGTAGACCAGGAGTTCGTTCATTGCCTCGAAGTTCCAGCGGATCGCACCTTCAGTGCCGAAAACCTCGAAACCGAACTCGCACTTCGGCCCGAAGACGACGCGTGACGCATCCAGTACGCCGTGCACGCCCGATGCAAACCGCACGGGCACGGTGGCGTCGTCCTCGTTGGTCACTGGCCCGGTGGGGTCATCCGCTTGCCCCAACGTGAAATGGGTCCCGCGGCCAGGCACGGGGATCGGGCGCCGTGGAATGTGGGTCTGGGTCGTCGCGGAGACCTGACTGATTGGCCCAAGCAGGAACTGCGCCATGTCCGCCACGTGCGGCATCAGGTCCCCAAGCACGCCCAAACCCGCGGCATCGCGGTCGAACCGCCACGACAACTGGCTCATGGGATTGCTTCCGTACATGGAGAAGAACCGGCTCCGGTAGTGCGTGATCGTCCCTAGACGCCCGTCGCGAACCAGCGAGGCCGCGTACTGCACCATTGGTGCCCATCGATAGTTGAACCCGACCCCGCCTTGGACACCGGCGTGCCTTACCGCATCGGCAACCGCCCTGGTTTCCGCAAGGATCCGGCCGACCGGTTTCTCGCAAAACACATGCTTGCCCGCTGAGGCAGCCGCAATCGCGACCTCGGCGTGTTCGGCGTTCGGTGTGGCCACGACCACGATATCCACACCCGGCGTTTCAATTGCCTCGCGCCAGTCCGCGACCGCGTGATCGAACCCGAACCGGACTACTGCCTCCTCGCGTCGGGACGGGACTGGATCGGCTATGGCGACCAGGCGGGGGCGGGTTCCGTAGTCATGGAAGACGTCGGGCACCCGCCGGTACGCCCGGCTATGCGCCTGCCCCATCCAACCCATGCCGATCACGGCGACGCCGATGTCGTGCTTCATGCTCATCTCCCTGCCCCTCTCCCGCGCCGCCGGATTGCTAGACGCTTCGCTTGGCCCTCTCCCGCGCCGCCGGGTTCATGGACGCTTCACCTGTTACTGGAGTCTGGGTGATCCGGAACAGCGGCTCGCTGGCCTCATCCCTCCGTTGCACCAGATCATCGTTTCCCTGAGCCAGGCACCCTGCCGGATACGTAGGCGGCATTGTTCAGATCCGGCAGCCCGAGCGCGGCTCGGATGGCGTGCCGGACTGCCGGCCAGGCACTGGAAAGTGGGTCGATCAGTCCGTAATGGCCGACGCCTTCAAGGAGTTCCAGATGGACGGTCTGCCCGGTTTCGCGTGCTAGGTCTGCGTGGCGAGTGGCGAGTTCCACGGGGACGTCCTCATCCGCGGTTCCGTGGACAACCCATTGGGTTGCTGACGCCACAGATTGTTGCGAGGGGCACGCAAAGGCGTAGCGTTCAGGGTGGGACCCGGGCGTGCCATCGAGGAATTCGATGACTGCACCGTTGCTGAGACCGAGCCGCGCCGCTTCGTAAAGATTGCTGACTGGTGCAAGCGCGACCACCGGCACCCGGATGGCATGCCGGATACCCATCCAGAGGGCGAGTTGGCCTCCGGCCGAGTGCCCGACGATCACCGTCCGCACCGGGTCAATGGGGTGCCTGGCGGCGAGTGACAGCGCGAGCATCATGCCCGCCCGGATGTCATCGAACGTGCCGGGAAAGCCACCGCCGGGTTCCCCGGAGCGCCGGTATTCCAGATTGCAGGTGGCGATGCCGTCGTCGGTGAGGGCCTGCGCGAGGTGCCCGAGATATGACAGGTCATATCGCGAACGCCAATAGCCACCGTGGAGAAGGATTGCCAGTGGTGACCGCGTGCCTTCGTCCGCCGGCAGGCGCACATCAGCGAACTGCGATGGTTCGTCGCCGTACTCCACTCGGAACCGGTACGGTGGTGGAGTTCGGGTTAGCACTTCGGCAGGATCACGAAGCGAAGCGTCTCGAGACCCGGGGTCGCGGGGTTGGGTCCTGTCGGTTGTCATGCCACAACACCCCGTTCGTTCTCGAACACGAGGTGCGCACCGGTTGATGCCAGGTCGTGCAGGATTTCGATCGCGTCCCATACATCCGCATAGCTTGTGTAGAGGGCGACAGGTGAGAAGCGCACCGTCGTCGGTGGCCTGAAGTCCGGCACCACCCCTCGGGCCTTCAACGCACGGGCGAGGCGCGCCCCATCCGGGTGTTCGATTGCAATGTGCCCTCCCCGCCGTGCCGGGTCACGCGGTGTGCCAATAGAGAACCCCAGATCAGCGAGGCGCGCGTCAACAAGGTCGATCAGGTAGCCAGTCAGGTCCAGCGAGACTGCACGGATGACGTCGATTCCGGCTTCGGCGATGATGGCGAGCGACCCGTGCAGGGCCGCGGCTCCGAGCACCGAAGGCGTCCCGATTTGCCATGCCCCCGCCGACGTTGCGCCGCTGAAGTCAGGGGACATGTCGAACTGCCGGTCCTTGGCGTACCCCCACCATCCGGCCAGGGCGGGCGTCGTTCCGAAGTGCCGTTGATGCACGAAAAGCGCGCCGACAGCGCCCGGGCCGCCATTCAGGTACTTGTACGTGCACCACGTCGCCGCGTCGACCCCCCATTCGTGCAGCCGGTGAGGCACCACGCCCGCCGAGTGTGCAAGGTCGAAGCCGATCAGGATGCCACGTGCATGCGCCTCTCGCGTGAGCCGTTCGATGTCAAACAACTGTCCACTTCGGTAGTTGACCGCACTGAACCACGCGAATGCGATGTCATCCGACATCGAGGCGATGATGTCATCTTCGTCGACGATGCGCCCATCGCGACTCGCGACGATCACGAGGTCGGTGGCGGGATCGTGACCGCGGAGGGCAATCTGGCTCTTCAGACCGTAGAGGTCCGATGGGAAGTTCTGGTCATCGGCAAGGATGCGCCGGCGGTTGCCCTCGGGCCGGTAGAAGGTGGAAACAAGGGCATGCAGGTTGACCGTCGTGCTTCCGGTTACCACAACCTCGTCAGGGTGCGCGCCAACCAGGTCGGCCTGCTTGGCTCCGAGATCCTCGCCAAGCCAGAACCAAGGCCGTTCACCATGGGTCCAGCCGTCAATCCCATGTGTCTTCCAGGATTGGACGGCGGCGAGGATTGCCTCCTCGGCATCATGGCTAAGCGGGCCGAGCGAGTTCCCGTCCATGTAGATGGTGCCCGGGTGCAGGTGGAACCGCTCACGGAAGGCGCGTAGCGGGTTGGCGAGGTCGCGCGTGATCGCATCGGCCCGCGAGAACTGCAGTGGCGAGGTCATCACCAGAGGGTAGCGCGCCCGGTCCGACGGCGAAGCGACTGCAGCTCCGGCGGCGCGCGGTGTAGTTCAGGGGTGCGACATTATCGGTTGCCCCGGGGTCCCCGTCGGGGATAGCCTGACAACCACGTTCGGCGTGCCGACAGGATCATCCCGGCGCGCAGGGAGATTGACCATGACGAGTGCGAAGGCATCGGACCACACCTACCGGGTTGCCGTTATCGGTGCCGGCCGACCGCGTTCCCAGACTGGCGCCACCGGCTTTGGCATGTCCCACGCGCACGCCAAGGGGTATACCGCCACCGGCCGGTGCCGACTCGTTGCGGTTGCGGATGTCGTTGCCGACAACGCCACGGCCTTTGCGCATGAGCACGGTGATGCCGAGACGGTGACCTTCACCGACTATCACGAGATGCTGGCGTCCGTGAAGCCGGAGGTCGTCTCCATCTGCACCTGGCCGCACTTGCACGCCGAAATGGTGATTGCGTGTGCCCAGGCGGGTGTACGCGCGATCCATTGCGAGAAGCCCATGGCACCAACGTGGGGTGAGGCGCGACGGATGGCCGAGGCTTGCGCGACATCGGGCACCCAACTCACATTCAACCACCAGCGCCGGTTCGAAGCCCCCTACCGCACCGCTCGCAGTCTCGTCCGTGCCGGAGCCATCGGCGATCTCGTGCAGGTGGAACTCGCCTGTTCAAACCTCTTCGACTGGGGCACGCACTGGTTCGACATGCTTTTCTTCTACGTCGGCGAGACGCCAGCATCGTGGGTGATTGCCCAGACGGATACCCAGACCCTGACCTCGGCCTTTGCGGTCAACATGGAGAACCAGGGTATCGCGCTTGTCGGCTTCGAGAGTGGCGTGCGCGGTTTCATGACGACGGGTGACACGGTTCCCGACGGTGCCCCGCGTGCCGATGGCACTCAGCCCCGACGCGAGGCGCTTGGGGCGATGCAACGCCTGGTCGGCACTGCCGGGGTCATCGAAGTCGGGGTGCGTGGGACATATAACGCCAAGGTCCGCATCCTCAACGGTGACGCCCCCGGGTGGCAGGAACCGCCGCTTGCCGGTGCTGACCACTTCGAGGACGCCATCGGTGCCGGCGTTGCCGACCTGATTGCCTGCCTTGACAATGGGCACGAACCGGAGCTGTCCGTGCACAAGGCAATCCGTGGCACGGAGCTGATCTTCGCCAGTTACGAGTCGAGTCGGACCCATTCCCGCATCGCGTTGCCACTCACTGGGGTGGAAGGCAACCCCCTGCACGAGATCATTGCCTCGCGTTGACCGAGAAGACTGCGTAGCCCTGGTGACCGGGGTCACGCAGTCAGTGACCGATCAGGCACCGCTGTGGCAAAGTTCGACATGACCCCAGACGAGTTCCGACGCCTTGGCCACCGAGTCATCGACTGGATTGCCGACTATCGAGAGACCATCGGGTCGCGACCGGTGGCACCGCCGACGTCTCCGGGCGAGGTTCGGAAGGCGCTCCCGGTTTCACCACCCGAGTTTGGCGAGTCACTTGACGGAATGTTGCAGGATCTTGACCAATTTATCGCCCCTAACCTGGTGCATTGGCAACATCCGCGGTTCTTTGGGTACTTCCCCGGGAACGCCTCCCTGGAAAGTGTGCTCGGTGACTTCCTGAGCACCGGCCTAGGCGTGGTTGGTCTGTCCTGGCAGGCTGCACCGGCACTGGCCGAAGTCGAGGAGGTTGTGACCGACTGGGTCCGTCAAGCAATTGGCTTGTCCGGTGTTTGGCAGGGTGTCATCCACGATACCGCGTCCACGGCGACGCTTGTGGCCTTGATGTGCGCGCGCGAGCGCTCAACGGGCTTTGGCCTTGCGCGGGGTGGCATGCAAGCCGAACCACACCCGCTGGTCGTGTACGCGTCGGCTCAAAGCCACAGCTCGGTGGACAAGGCCGCCCTCCTGGCCGGGTTCGGTCGCGAGAACGTGCGCCTCGTGCCATGTGACGCGGCCCACGCGATGCTTCCGGATGCATTGGACGCGGCGATGCGTGCGGACAGGGATGCTGGACGGGTGCCCTGCGCCGTCGTGGCGACTACTGGCACGACAGCTACGAC
>BJHB01000143.1:0-7515 GCA_014191415.1 Chloroflexota bacterium | reverse complement strand
GGACGCGCCGGCGCGTCAATCGAATGGCAGGAACGGGTACTGGTGCCTTCGGCACCTGGTCAGCCCATGTCCTATCCGGGCGCCGTCAACCTCCTCTGGCAAACCGAGGTCTTTGGGTATGGCCGCAACTCCGGACGATCGCTGCCATGGAGGACACTCGCGCCGACAATTCCCATTGATCCGAACAATGAGGCTGATGTTTCAGAATTGATCGTTCGCGTAATGCCGTTGGTCGCAGTGTCAGATGAAGCAGGTATTGATGCGCTGCTGGCATCTCTTGCTGACGCCGACGAATCGGCCCAAGGAGTGCATCCCCAGGCGCGTGCGGCTGCCGTGCATACAGTTGCAGCGGGTCTGCGGGCGTGGTGGCATGGAGATGCCCACCTCGCTGCAAAACACCTCGGGGAGGCACTTTCAGTCTTGTCCCGATTTACGGATTATCCCGGTCAGTTCGCAGTCATCGAAGACACCTTGATCGATGCGGAGTGGCACTCCGGAGCACGGGTCCACTCCGAACGGATCCTTCGTGATCGCGTCGGCGCCTATGCGTTGCCTCGTCCACGGGACCAGTTCTGGTTAGGGAGGATTCTTGCCTCGACGGGTCGAGTAACTGAGGGTGGTGATCTGCTGGAGTCAGCACGGTTGCGTTGGGTCGGTGCTGATGACAATTCGCCTGAGCTTCGGACGCTCGAGAGCGTGACTGCCTCGAGTTGATGAAGCCCGGGGCCGATTGACCAACCTAATCAGGCCCGGCTATGGTGTGCCAGCACCAAGTTTGAGGAGATGATTAGTGACGGCACCATTGAGCAAGACCACGTCCGGCTTCTCTCGTCGGCGCGCCTTGGCGGGCGTCCTCGGCGCCGGCAGCATCCTGGCGGCCTGCGGTGGGGAGGCGGCTCCCACTGCTCCGGCAGCTAAGGCTGAACCCACGAAAGCGCCGGCAGCATCGGCACCAACGGCGGCTCCGGCTGCAACGGTTGCGGCAACCAAGCCCGCTGCGACTGCCGTCCCTGCACCCTCCGCCGCCAAGGGCAAGGTCGTATTCATGACCCAGGGAACCGACCCAGCTGATGAGGCCCGCTACAAGCCCTTGGGTGAGCTCTTCAACGACAAGAAGGGTTCGGTGACCGTTGACATCATTCAGGGAGACGCAGGTGGTGGTGCAGTCAACGCGCAGGCAAAGCTGATCGCCCTGGTGGCATCGGGAACGGCGCCCGACGTGTTCTGGACGCATGCGTACATCTCCCCGAACTTGCAGAAGCTCAACCTGCTGGCCGACATAAGCCCGTATCTCGCGTCCGACAAGGATGTGAAGTTGACCGACTTCTTCGAAGCTGCGACGAAGGATTACAACGTCGGTGGCAAGCAGTACGGTCTGCCACGCGAGGCCACCACCACCAATCTTGTCTATAACAAGGAACTTTTTGCCAAGAATGGTGTCAGCCTTCCAGATGAGTCCTGGACTTGGGAGACCTATCTGGACGCGGCCAAGAAGATGACTGGTGGCACCGGCGCACAGGCCACATGGGGCACCGCAGGATGGGCCGGGGTTGGCGCCGCTCCCTACTATCCGTATATCAAGGTGTGGCAGGAGGGGGGCGACATTGTCGATGCCACCCGCCAGAAGTTCACTTTGCACCAGTCGCCGGCGGTGGATCAGATGCAATGGATCGCCGACCTCATCAACAAGCAAAAGGTTCACCCGTTCGGTGATTCCTTCCCTGGCCAGAACATGGCAGAAGCCTGGAACACCGGCCGAATTGGCATGGTGCCGTCAATCTCGGTCTACGCGAATTTCAGCAAGGCGACCTTCGAGTGGGATATCGCTCCAATCCCGAAGGGCAAGTCACGCGTCACCCGCACGGCATCGGCGGGTCACAGCATGACGTCGGCAGGCAAGAACAAGGACGCGGCTTGGGAATTCCTCAAGTTCCTTGGCAGCAAGACGGCCTATGAGCACTGGGCGAAACTGGGTCTGACGATCCCTACGCACAAGGACGTCGCGTCGAGTCCGCTGGTTCTCAAGCCGGATACGGCCCCGAAAAACGCGAAGCTTGCACTGGATGCATTTGCCTACGCCAAACCGGAACCGATCAGTGGTGACTGGGGAAATGTTGGCAACGAGATTACCAAGGCGATGGGTCCGGTTTACGAGGGGAAGGCCACCGCAAAAGACGCGCTCACGTCAATCGTCGGAATGATCGAGGGCCTCCTAGGCAAGGTGCCCGACGCACCGAAGGTGTAAGTCTCGCGACTACATGCCGTTGGACAGGACTGGCCCCCGAAGAGGGGGCCAGTTTCATTTCGGAACAGGAGGGCGCCTACTTGGCGACGTGCTTGCGGATGAAGGGAAGTCCAGTACGTTCGTTCTCCACGACCTCGTACCCCTCGGGCAACGCGGGAAGGACTTCACCTGGCTTGGCTTCCTTGGCGAAGTAATGGATCTTCTGCTCGCGACCACCGCGGAGGGTGACCATCTTGCCGTGAAGGAAGTAGGTCTGCCCCTTCTTGTTGACGTGACTGAATGCCATCAGGATCTCCTTTTACGTTCCGGGCAACTGCCCGTGTTGGGTCCGCGAAAACCTACCGACTAGCCATCGATCCCGCACGAACTCGTCGCAAGCGCGACCGACCATCCGTCTCAATCGGTAGACCTGCACCGTACCATGCCATGAACCCGCCGTTCAGGTTGAAAACGCGTTCAAACCCACGACTTCGAAGCATCATAGCGGCAATTCCAGATCTCAGGCCACTCTGGCACATGGCGATGATCTCACCATCCTTCGGAAGCAGATCCAGGTTTCGGGTGAGGTCCCCGAGCGGAATGTGCAATGCGTTTTCAGCATGGCCTGCGTGCCATTCCGCGGGCGACCGGACGTCGATCAACAGTACGCCTCCACGCTGTCTAGCGTGTGCGTCGCGCGCCGAAAGGTTCCCTCCTTTGGGACCGCCCCAGAAGATGTGCCATAGCCGAGCCAACATACTGCTCAGTCTCCAATGATTTCTGTACGTGGATTTCAGGAAGCGACGGATCGCAATCCGGGGTTCATCGATTTACTTCGAGACCGGAAGGCCGGCGCGCTCCCACGACGTCATTCCGCCTCGCATGTTGACGGCAAGTTCGTAGCCGGCATCACGCAGGATTGACACGGCCCGGGACGAACGGCCTCCGCTCGTGCAGACGGCAATGATCTCTGCATCCCGCGCAAGTCTCCCCACCTGAGTCCCCAGGCGGCCAAGTGGGATATGGATCGCGCCTTTGACGTGGCCGGACGCCCATTCATGTTGTTCGCGCACGTCCAGGATGACGCTTCCAGTGCCTTGGCGTCCGAGTGCCTCGAAAGGGGAGAGATCCTTGGTGGTAGCTGAGCCACCAAGCCACGCCAGCAGTTTCTGAAACACCGTCGTTCCTTTCTGGTCAGGCTTTCGTAGTCACTTGAAGTTCGCTTCGGGGGCCTGGCTCATGTCGAACGTGACAGTAGTTGCACCGTACGGACCACCTTGCGTCGGGCCTCGGTGGGAGACTGTGCATCGAAGCACTTCTCGAGGTTTGCCATGACAATCTGGGCGGCGGTGCGCTCAAGCGCGGCCCGCGCCGCCATTACTTGAGTAAGGATTGCTTCACAGTCGGCACCGGTAACGATCATCTTTTGCACGCCCCGTACCTGTCCCTCGATGCGCTTCAGCCGGTCGAGGATCGGTCCAATATTCTGGGCGTCCGTGACATCCGGTTCATCGAGTGATTTGTCATTTGCTGCGGGTTCCATGGTGCGCCCTTCTGTCTCGGTTGCATTCGTTTGCGGGTCCATGTCCTGCCGGTGCATCCCACGCCCAACGGGCTTGAGGCTGCCACGTCAATTCGCGCGTCCCCTGTTCAAATATACCTTACGGGGTATAGTATCTCGACTTGGGCGCCCGAACCCTGAGAGTGCTGCACCAAACTTGGTTCAAGTGAAGAGGCAAATCTGATGGATCCGAGAGATCACAACCACAACCGCGATCACGGGCACCACGCGCACGACCATGGATCGGCGCACCGCACGTACCGGTTTCATCCTGCGCAACTTGATCGGCTTACCAGCGCCGAGCGCCACGCTGAGTTACCACCACTTGCCTCGCTCAGTGCGGCGGGTGTGGTGGGCGGAATGACCGTGATTGACCTGGGATGTGGCCCGGGGTTTTTGCTATCCCGGCCGCCGGCATCGTCGGTCCCAGGGGGCATGTCTACGGGGTTGATGTGGAGGCAGGAATGATTGAACACCTGAGAAGCGAAATTGATCGAAGGCAGGTTCCGAACATCTCAGTCCTTCTTTCGACTGAATCCCGCGTCGCCCTCCCCGATGGAACAGCCGACATCGTGTTCATTGCAGTGGTCTTGCACGAGGTTGATGCCCCGGTAGCATTCCTTAGTGAAGCGGGCCGACTGGTCAAGCGCGACGGCGCAATCGCGATCATCGAGTTCCACAAGCGGGATGACTTGGTGGATGGTCCGCCGATGGTCCATCGGGTGTCAGTGGGTGAACTAACCGATTTGGCCACGTTAGCGGGCTTGAAGGTTGGTTCGACCACCGATCTGACCGATCGCTTTTATCTGACGAAACTGACCCGCGATATCGTTTGACGTTGATCGTGATCGTCAGTTCAGTGGGAACCGCGTGACTTTGATCATTCGTGCTGGCTGGACACGTCTGTGGTCAGGGAAGAAATCACGAGCAGGTCGCGTGGTGGGATGTGACAGGTCTCTGGTGGCGGGGCGGGTGGTCGCTTGCCTCCACCCGCAGCGGTCGATCACGGTGCTTGACGTGTCTCTTCCCAAAGGCCGGCGAATATCCGGGTGGCTTCCTCAGGGTCGGAGGCATGCATGATCGCGGACCCGACCCGAATGCCGTCAGCACCTGCCAGCAAGAACTGTGATGCTCGGGCTGATGTCATCCCTCCGCCAACAACCAGAGGTTCTGGCGAGACGGTCCGAATTCGCTTGAGCAAGGAAACGCCAGACGGTCCGTCAACCGAACCGCTACTCCCTGTTGAGAACATCGGCCCGACAATCAGGTAGCCGGCCCCCGTGCGCTTTGCCAACTCGGCATCCGAGACCGTAGCCACCTCTACTCCGATCATGCGGTCGGGACCAACCAGACGTGCCGCATCATCAGGACTGAGATCGTCAACTTCCAATGACGTGACGATTCCGTCGCATGCGGATGCCAATACGATGTCGGCGCGTCCCCTGATCACGACCGGAACCCCTGCCAGACGGCATCGCGCCCTGACCTCACGGGCAACTACCACGCCTCGGCCGACGGGGAGACCGTCGAGACGCAGTTCCACCATCGTCACGCCGCCGGCCAGTGCTTTTTCAACGATGTTGGGGAGCCGATCAGGTGCGACGAGACTGGCGTCAGCTCGCAGCACAATCCGGACGGCTTCCAGTACGTGCACATTTGGTGTCGGTTCCTCGTCGGGAGCCGAATGGGTTTGGGAAGTAGTCCCAGCCAACGTGTCGAGCAGGGTCGGCCAGAACTGCCCCGGACCCTTTGACTGTGCCGCGTCCACGGCGGCGCCAAAGATCTCAATCCCGGCGACGGCGGCAGATACGAGGTCAACCCCGGTCGAGGCGATTGCACCGATGACCGCGTCGATCACCCCGTCGAGATCGGGGATCAAGTCGCCTACCGCTCCGGAAGAGATGTTTCTGGTCCAGATCTCCTGACCGTCCGTGATCGCGATCGTTTCGCCAGTCATCACCACCAGTGAGCCGGTGGACTTGGCCACCCGAACCGCCAGACTGGCAGTTGCGATTGCCACTTCGCGGCTAGCTGACGCGTCGGGAGGCACCGGCCACGCCAGATAGTCAGGTACATGGGCATTCACTAGCGCCGTCAAGTCGGCGATTGACCCGCGGATGATTGCCGGACGCATGGCCGCGACCAGCCGGCGCGCTTCATTGAGGCGCCAAGGAGACCGGTCGATGCCGGTGGGTGCGAAGACCACCGGGACGCCCTCCCGTCTTGCTTGCCTGCAAATGGCGTGGATCGGTTCCCAGCGTTCGCTGACCGATGCAGTCGTATCGATGAGGATGGACTTCGAATTCGCGGCGAGTTCCAATGCGTCGTGTGGCGAGACGGACGTCACCGGGCGCGCGCCGAGGGCGGCGAGCACATCGTGGATCCGGTGTGATGACGGTGCGTATCCAAGGGCCAGAACTGGCGGACGCACTTGCCGAACACGATGCCAAGCGTCTGAAGCGCTAACCAGCGATGTCCGGGTTGTCGCGCTTGCGACACCATCCGCCGACTTCCGAGTTGGACCGGATCCGTCCGGTGACGGGGCGTCCAATATGGCGATTTCAGGTTCCCCGAATTGGGTCGGGGTTGGACTTATTGGGTCTTGTTCATGGTCCGCGGCGTGAATTGCCCCACTCGATCTGGGCTCGAGGTCCACAGCGTGCGGATCGCCAACCAGTTCAGTGTCCAGATCAGTGCGCATTCCGCGTTCTTCGCTTGGTTCGTCTTCTTGGCGAGGCACTTCCGACACTTCTGGGCTCCTTGATCGGACCGGGGCGATCGCGGTGGCGGTACGCTTCATCAACCGATCTGGGCGCTTGCGCCCACGTTTTTAAATGCATCCATTAAGAACAACGTGTGGCGTTGCCTCGTGTCCTTCAACCGCGTAGCAATTCGGTGACGTTGGTACCGTCCCCGACTGAAATCACCGTCACTTATACTATTGTTTCGGTAGTATTGGCATGTGGCCTGAAAGTGTCTGGGCTAACCTGCATCTGGAAGGTGGATGAACCATGGATCTGACAAAGTCCTTTCCCCGCAGCCCCAAGGCGACCATCGCTGGTGTCACAATGGCTGCCCGCGCAGCTGACAAGGGACGTGCTTCCGCAGCCGGTAAGTTGGGCGAATACAACTACGATTGTCCGATGGACCGCATGCTGTTCGCTTTCCTCGGGACCGACGGCGTTGAGTACCTCGCAGCCGTATTAAGCTCCAGCGACGATTCTGGTGTTGTCAATCTGATCGAGGCAAAGCTCGCTTCCAAGTCGCACAAGGAAATCGACGACTACAACCATCACCTGCTGGGCCACGCGCCCAAGGCTGGTACTGACGGGGTTGGTTATTTCCTTTCCGGCCGCGAACGAGTTGGGCATGGTCGCACTGACATCTTCACGTGGCCTGACCTCATCGACGTTGAGGAGGGGCGTGAGGTTCCTCATCGTGCCGACACTCCGGACTGGGCAAAGCCCGCGCACTGACCGACGATAGGACGCTTGATGCGTCAGACCATGACGCCGGTTCCAAGACCTTGGAACCGGCGTCTTCGTTTTGAAGTCGCGACACTCGTTTCCCGGCATTGACACTGTCGTTCTTTACGTGTCCAATGGACCGGGGGCAAACACAGGATCAGGAAGGCTGGGACCCATCAATGGACACGGTAACTCCGCTCAGGAGCCCTCGCGACATGATTTCTGGGCTCGCAATGGCGGCGCGGACCGCCGACAAGGCGAGA
>BJHB01000142.1:0-7596 GCA_014191415.1 Chloroflexota bacterium | reverse complement strand
CACGTCGGTCATGACCACGCGACGGCGCCGGTCTTCGGATGCCAGATGGATCCCGATCGCACCGGCGCCGCATCCGAGGTCGAGAACGGATACGCCGGCCGGGATCTCAGCGGTCTGCAGCAGGAAAGTGGTGCCCGGATCTATTCCGCGAGCTCCGAAGACCCCGGCACCGAGTTGGAGGCGGATGCTTGTCTGCCTCACAGTGAGAACATGCTCGATTGGATCCGCAGTCGCGGCGCTTGCGGTCGCTGGTATCGGTCCCGTGGCTTGGTAAAGGCGGCATTGATGCGTTCCGATGCCGACCTGGTCTACGCGCTCGAACCGCTCCCTAGCGTACTTCATGAACGTGTCGGCGCCATGCCTACGATGCGCCTGGTAGAGGAGGGTTCCCGCGGGTGTGAGAGCCTGCGAAACGAGGTCAATGGCGTTGCGGACCGGTGTATTGCCCAGGAAAAAAGGGGCAATCAGGAACGCCGCGTCAAACGATCCCCAATCGGAGGAGCCAAGCGATGTGGCGAGGCGCGCGTCAACCCGGACGCGTCGATGGCGTGCGGCAAGGTCGAGTTCGACGATCAGGTCGATGGACGGGCGCAAGGCGGTGACCGCTGCACCGTGTTCGGCGGCCCACAGCGCCCCTGCGGGGTCGTAGTAGCCAAGGTCCAGGAGGCGCGTCTGGGGTGTGACACGCGCAAAGCGGTCCAGGAGCGCGGTGTCGTAAAGGTGGGTCTGTGGTGTTGCCATAGTTCTCTTGCGCTTTGTTCAGGCGATTGCGGATGTTGGTAGGTCCGTCGCCAGGCGACGTACGCCACTGGAAGTGATCGGGATCGAAGAGGGCAGAACGCGGTCCAGGAAGTTTCCGACCCACGAAGGCGGATGTGGAAACGGTTGGCGTGCATGCGCCGGCCCGTGCGAATCCGAACCAGCGGTGACCAAGAGCCGGTGCTTCAGAGCGAATGCAATGAATTCGTCACGCTGGTCTGGCGAGTGCTGAGGGTGGTGCGCTTCGATCCCGTCTAGCTGCGCTTCGGCGAACAGGTGCTCGAGGGCGTCCACCGACAGCGCCGCGGTTGAGCCATCACTCCGTCCTGGGTGCGCGAGGATGGCCACCGCGCCCACTTCGTGTGCGGTCGCGATGACATCTTCAAGGTCGATAGATGCCTCCGGTGCGTCTGCAAATTGTGCGAGGTACGGGGCGACGTCTCGGAACTTCGGGACAATGCTTTCCCGCCTCAGCGCACGAGAAAGGTCAAAGGTCCGGTACCGAGTTACAGGGTCCGAAGGGATGGGAAGGGTCTCCAGTGAGGTTCCTAGTGACGCGAGACGGTTCAGGAACCAGACGACCCGGTTGTGCGACAGGGAAGCAAGCGTCGCAAGCATCTCCTTGACGGGCGCTGAAGGGCGACGAAGCCCATTTCCGTAGAGGAGGACGTGAAAGTCATGCCCGCCGTGACTCGATGTGACTTCCACCCCAGGGAGTACGATGACACCGAGGTTGGCACCCGCGGATGAGGCCGCTTCGACTGCCTCAATGGAGTCGTGATCGGTGACCGCGATCACGCCGATCCCGGAGCGCGCAGCCCGGAGCACAAGTCCTTCTGGCGTCCACCGACCGTCGCTTGCCGTCGTGTGCAGGTGAAGGTCGACACCTGTCGACGCAACGGTCTGGTCTTTCGGCAAGGTTTCGCGTGTCCTCAGAAAGCCGAGTATACTCGCCGCCAGGTTACAGAATGACACAGTTGACGCACACTGACGACCGGACGATTGCCGAGCTCGACGCGTTGGTTGAGGAGACGTACCTCCTTTGGGATGAAGAGTGGGTAGGGTTTTCGTGGCGGAACTACACCCACGAACACATGCGCCGGGTTCGGGGACTTTCGACAACGCTGGCGGGCGTGGAGGGTGCCGACAAGCGCTTGGTGGCGTACGCCGCCACGCTGCACGATGTCACCAAGAGTTACGACGGCGAGATCCTGACAGGCCCGGATGGGAAGCGCGTTCTTGATGAGAATGGCTTCTGGCGGAATGCGACGTTGCCACCCGCACGGTGCAACGTGGTCACGGACATCTATGACCGCCTTGGCTTGTCTGGCACGGTCCACCACGCATCGGGTGGACAGGTGGCGCGGGTTCTGTTGGAGGCAC
This sequence comes from Chloroflexota bacterium, assembly GCA_014191415.1. GTDB lineage: Bacteria > Chloroflexota > UBA11872 > UBA12225 > UBA12225 > UBA12225. The sequence continues at coordinate 5,454 of BJHB01000142.1, read as the reverse complement.
GGGGCTTCGACGCCGACCTCATCCACGGTGTCGAAACCGCGATCATCGAGCACTTGATCGCGAAGCCAGACAGCACGCTTGCCGGACGGTGCCTCTACGATGCCGACACGATTGACGCAAACATCGGGATGCCTGCCTTCTACCGCAATATCCAGATAAGTCTGCGTAATCAGGACGTGCAATATTCCGCCCGCGGTGAGCACTTTCCGACGTGGCTTGATGAGAACCTCGCCCACTTTCTCCAGGGATACTTGCGCGAACGCATTCCGACGTGGATCGAGAGCAAGGCGCAGGATTTTGTCCCGAAACTCATGACCGATGCAGGAAGGGCGGTGGCGACCGCCCGCCTTGACCGGTTGCGATCAGCCGTTCAGATGCTGACAGAAGAGCTTGACGATCTGGACCGGGCCCGTCGGCAGGGGGCGATGGCGATTGTTGCTTCGTTCATGGCGCGACGCCAGAACCCAAAGCTTGTTGCCGAACTTGACGCGGTTGCGGTTGCACTTGGCAGTCACGCGTCGGATGGACCAGCCGCGACCTTGCTTGGGCATTTCCACCTTGAGGTGGCGGGCCACGCGTGACCGGTCCCCTGCGTCTGCAGGAAAGTGGTGACACAATTGACCGAGGGTCCGAAGCCTGATGATGCGGGAACAATCCCGGCCATCCGGGTGGGGGCCCCTTTCGTCAGCAGCGATCCTCGTTCCTGAACGTATACTCGATGGGCAACTGGAAGGAGCACGCGCATGACTGATCGCCACCGCGGGGGTAGCCCGCGAGGATTCGACCGCGACCGGAGGCCCCCGTTCGAGGGAGGCCGTCCAGAGGGCGGCGACCGTGGAGGTTTCCGCGGCGGCGGTGAGCGGGGTGGCTTCGACCGTCCTCGCCCTTACGGCGACCGCCCGCCCCGCCCGTACGGTGACCGCCCGGCTTTTGGTGGTCGTCCGCCATCGGGCGATCGTCCATCGTACGGCGATCGTCCCCAGTCTGATGACCGCCGTCCCCCTTCGGACGACCGTCGTCCTCCGTATCGTGAGCAGCGTCCGCCGGCACCTCCCGAAGAGGTTGATACCGAGTTCGAGGATGTTGACACGACACTTGCAGTCGCGATTCTTGACACGGCAACCCGCCTGACCCTTTCGATTGTCGAGAAGGGCCTTCCGGATGACCTCGACGCCCGTCGCGAGGCAGTCCTTGAGCAGTTTGGCGCGGTCTACGCGTCAATCCTCGAGACTGTGACGAGCATCGACGAAGAGGAAGAGGTTGAGGACGACGACGAGGCCTAAGGGCCGCCATCGTCATCCGTGCAGGGGATAGATAGAGGGTCGGCCAAGCAATCCGCTTGGCCGACCCTCTTGTGTTTCTAGCTGGTGAGATTCTTTTCAGTGATCGGGATTGCGGAAGTACCGCAAGGCGGCTGCTGCTAGGCGGCCGATGGCGGCTTCGCCAGCGTTCTCTACAGTCCACCGGAGATCGCCAAGGTTTCGGCTTAACGCCACGAATATGATCGGGCGGCCCGAAGGGTCCGATAGGATGGGAATCGCCATCGGGTCGTACGTTTGCGGTTCGTCGGCTACGGTGGGGTCGGGGAGCCAGAAGACCCCGACATCGTTTCTCACACCATCGATGGCGCCCGTCTTGTGGGCAATCAGGATGTCTGGTCCGAACTGACGTGGTGCCATCGCACGGTCTTGTTGGCGAAGCAATGTCTGCCAGAAGGCCTGCCGGCCTATGGGACCGAGGATCTTTCCGGCGAGAACCTCGCGGTAGATCGTCGCAAGGTCGTTGGCCGTAGCCATCGCGGTGAAGTGCGTCCCGTCCGGCAGGGCCATCGATGGCTTGCCGTAGTAGCGGTTGATGCGGGTCACGCGTGAAGCGCCTGGAAGGGATGTGACCAAGTTGTTTACCGAACCGAGGCCAGTCAGGTCGATGATCATGTTCGTGGCGGTGTTGTCCGAAAGAATGATCATCAGGGTTGCGACCTCGCCCACCGTCAAGCTGGTCTCCGGGGAAAAGTACTGAAGGACGCCCGCACCACCGACCTGATGCCATCGACGCAACCGTATCTGGTGATCCAACCCGACACGCCCGTCGTCGACCAACTGCAGGAGACGGAGGAATACTGCCACCTTGAGCGTGCTTGCGGCTGGATATGCCTCGTGCGCATTCCGTGTCCAGGCACGTCCCGTCGACGGATCTTCGATGTGCCATGCGAAGTCGCCCTGAATACCGGAAATCGCCGCCTCAAGAGCACTATTCAGGTCAGCCATTTGCCGGAAGTCTCCTTGCTTGGCAGGTGACGAAATGATCGTAACGCGCACAGGTCGCGGACTGGGTCCGATTGCGCAACTTGGTGCGATGCGCAGTGACCTCAGGTATCGTTGCTCGGTCTATGGCGCGTCAACCCCGCCCCGATGTGGAGTGCCTCCGATGCGGTTACCGGGCCTCGGTGCGCGCGTTTGAGATTGAAGTTGCCCTTTCGGCGGATGATTCGGGCGATAGTGATTGGGTGGTGAACTTTTCGTGTCCACGATGCGAGTGCGCGAACGCGCCGAAGGTACTGATGGCGGGTGCCACCGTGCCGGATGGGTCCCGACGATTGGGGGCTCACCGGACCGCGACACGAACAGCGAACGCGACGTACGATCCCGCCGCACCGTGATACGGGTTGGTTCCGTCGTTTCGGCGGTTAGCCGGTGAGGCCCATGTCTCCGAGATTCGAGCGCACCGGAGCGATGGGTGCTCCGGCTGACGTACCCGTATCGCCTCCAGCTTCGGAGGCCGCGCCGGACTATGTCCCTCACCTTTCATTGATCATCCCGGCCTACAACGAGGCCGAGCGCCTGGGCAGCAGACTTGCATCGCTCATTTCCTATCTCGAGTCCCGGCCATACACAACCGAACTGCTTGTGATCAGTGACGGAAGCACGGACGCCACCCGTCTTGTTGTCGAGGGAGCGTTTGCGGGTATCGACCATGAGGGGCCGCTCCGCGCGTGGTGCCTTGAGTATTTCCCAAACCGCGGGAAGGGACGAGCAGTCCGCACCGGCGTGATGGCCTCCCGAGGCACGCATGTCGCGTTCACCGATGCAGATTTATCGACGCCTATCGAGGAGGTTGACCGAGCCCTCAGCGTCCTCACCACCCTCGATGGTGCGGGCACCCGCATCGTGATCGGTTCGCGTGCGGTGGCCGGAGCTCGGGTGGGCCAGAGGCAACCCATGTTCAGGCAACTCAGTGCGAGGCTGTTCAATATCCTTCGTGACGGCATCACCGGTGTCCACACCCTGCGCGACACGCAGTGTGGGCTCAAGGTCTTTGATGGGGTGGTCGCTCGTGCCATCTTCACGCAACAGGTGATCGACGGGTTCATGTTCGATGTGGAGACGGTGTACATTGCGCAACGGCTGGGACTGGTCATTTACGAGCTCGGGGTGACCTGGGACGATGTCCCCGATAGCCGGGTCAAGTTGTCATCGGCGCTGAGGCTTCTGCCGGATCTGTGGCGCATCCGGCGTACCCACTGGCGACTGCATCCCGCCGATGCTCCGGCCCTGCTGCGAGCCTTCACGACCGTCGCGCGATGACGCGCACGAAGGTGACGGAACGTTTGCATTCCTGACATGTCAAGTGAACTGGCTGATCAGGAACTGCAACCATGCCCCCTCGGGACTGTGTCGATGCACGGGGACGAGATTGCGCCTCTCATGGCGCGATTGCCCGGATGGGCATTGGCCGAGGGTGGCCGACTTGAACGGTCGTTCCGGTTCCCGGACTTCGTGACGGCGGTGGCGTTCGTGAACCGCATCACCACGGTTGCCGAAGCCGCTGGGCATCATCCAGACCTTCTGGTCCGGTGGGGCGAGGTGCAAGTGACGGTGTGGACGCATTCAATCGGTGGATTACATATCAATGACTTCATCGTTGCCGCTCGCATCGGCGTGGTAGCCGACGTGTAAGTGAATCGCTGACCGTTCATTGACCGGTTGGATTACGGCAGATATTGACACTTAAGCAATGGCGGCACGGGGAGTGACCGGAAGTGAGAATGCAGTTCGTGAATGGTGGAAAACCGCAACGCACCGGATGGCTTTCGCGCCTGGCGACGCGGGTCGGTTTGGTCGCCACCTTGGTCGTCTCTTCCTTGGCACCGATGACACCGACTATGGTGCGCGCGGCGGACGAACCCGACGAAGCAATCGTCGAAGGTGACGTGACGATTGGTCGTCACTATCGGCAGGCGGGTGGTGACAGTGGCAACGGGTATGACGTGGTCAACCCGTTCTATTCGGCGATGAAGGAGCTCGGGGGAGTCGACTGGGTCGGATATCCGGTCAGCAGCGTATTCCCGGGGACGGACGGATGCCAGTACCAGGCATTCCAGCGGTTCCTCTTGCAGCGATGCAAGGAAGGCCCGGTTGTCCTGGCAAACACGTTTCAGGTCCTTGAGGAGACGGGCGCAAATGCGTTCCTGCAATCGCGCGGGATCGGCGGCGGTGAGGATGACCGTGCATCTTCCTTTGACGGTGCCGTGAGTGTCCGGTTGGCGTGGCTTGAGGACAAGGAACTCGCCAAGTACTTCATGGATTATTGCGGGGAGGGCGTGCTGAAGGATGCATGGGCCTTCTGCGGGTTGCCGATGAACACGCCTCGCCTGTTCTTCGGGCAGTATGTGTCACAGAGGTTTCAGCGACTTGCACTCCAGCGGTGGGTCGCCGATGGTCCCGGTGGGATCAAGGCCGGCGCAATCACCATCGTGAATGGCGGCGATCTCCTCAAGGAAGCAGCCATCCTGACGGGCCCGGCGGTTACTCCGCATCCGAAGGGCAAGCCACCGACAGGTTTGGCACAGATTTCCCTGGTCACTGACATCGGGGCGGCGGCACCAGCCGCAGCGGCTCCGGTGGCCCAGGCGCCAGTCCAAGCCCCAGCGCCACCGCCGCCAGCACCTGCAAAGCCAACGCCCGCTCCGGTTGCCCCGGCACCGGGGGCGCCAGCATCGCCAGGTGTCGCGGCGCTCGCGCCGATCCCGGGTATGGTCCTGCCACCGGGTCGCACCTTGCCGATGCACTTTGGTTACCAGGGCGACTTCTTCAATCCGCAGGTTCGGACGCGTGGGATTGAGGCGATTCAGCAGTCGGGCTTCCAATGGGCCAAGCAGCAGGTGGTCTGGAGACAGTACGAGCAGAGCTCAACCGAATGTGCCAAGGAACCAGGAAACTGTTTCAACGTGGTCGTGAACGGTCGCACCCACTCGTATCGGACCAACCAGTTCTCGTACCTCGACGCAGTGATGGCTGAACTGTCCAAGGCGAACCTGAACATCCTCTTGAGTGTCGTCCATGCGCCGGATTTTCTGGCAGCTCCGGGTGGGCACAGCCCCGCCGCTCCAGACCAACTCCGTGACTTCGTCACCGTTGTGGTCAACCGCTACAAGGGCAAGGTCCGGGCGGTCGA
>BJHB01000141.1:0-7602 GCA_014191415.1 Chloroflexota bacterium | reverse complement strand
CCGTCGATACCACCACCTTCCTTCTGGTTGCGTTCGGCACGATGGACACATGGGGGGTCCAGTGGATCGGGAAGGCGGGTACCGTGCTTGTAGTCGCCGCTGGAATGCATCTCTGGCGCGCTCGCCGAACAATTGCAACGGCTTGAGGTGCGCTCGCCAGGCATCTGGGATCTGCCAGCACTGCTTTGGCCAAACGCCCACCCCTCTCCATCACCCCGCCGCCCCACCACCCTCCTTCCCCTTTGGTTCGTCACCGCGGGGGGCGAGGGGGGCACGGCCGAAGTAGAACCCGAACACCGCGAAGACCAGTTGCCCCAGCAGCTCGGGGACCTGCTTGCCAGAGATCCACAACACCGAGATGTCCACCAGCAACACCACCGCAAGCACCGCTGCCACGATCCCGAAAAAGTCCGGTTGTGCCATGCAAACCCTCCCTTCTCCTCCGGTCTTGCCATTCAACGCCGGTCCGTAGCTGCCGGAAAGCCCCGTCACACCGGCACTTCCACCCACACGAGGCGGGTCTCCCACGCCCGGCCGAATGTCGTGCCTCCCGTCGACACCCGATCCTCCACCTCCTCGATGGCGACCGTCCACGAGGTTCCGGCCGGATCGGTCAAGGTCATCACCGTCCCGGCCTGTGCCACGAACGCCAGGAGCGCGGTGTGCCACGAGGATGCCGTCTGCATCGACGGTGTGCCGTCCACATGCAAGAACCCGTCGCGAGAGGTCACCACCCCCTCGATCACGCGTATGCCGACGCCGATCGGTGAAGATGCGATCACTGGCGCCACATTTGTCCCGCGGTACCAGACCCGGGGAAGCATCATCCGCCAGGTGTCCGGTTTGAGGTAGAAGCCACGCGCAGTGCCGGCGTTCACCATCGGGTGCTTCAGGGTCATGGTGCAGTTCTGGCCCACCACCCATGGTGGCCCGTCGGTCGCCATGCCTCACCTCCGTTGTCTGGTTTGCTGGAGCCTTCGACAGTCCCCAAGTTGAGAACTCACCCCGGGATGAATGGTGTCGTGGCACGCTCCGCAACTGGCAGCACCGGCGTGGTTCCACCGTGCGTGTGTCCGTTCAGTCGCGACTGGATCTCGGTCACCACCACGGCCAATGCCATCACCGTGGCCCGCAGGCGCTCCACCTCGGCCGGCAGGTCGATGCCGTACCCAGTCGCCCCGGGACCGTTGGGTGCCGATCCGGTCCCACCCGGAACCTCAGCTGCACGCAGGTCACTCATCGGTTCCTTCTCCTCGATCTATCCGGTGTGGCCCACCCACGGGTCACTGCCGATGGTCCGTCACGGCAGGCGACGCAGGTGCAGGCGCCACCGGTTACCCGACGCGGTGATGGCGGTCAACCCGGCCGATGCCGTCGTGCCAAGACCGGCACGGATCGCGTCGAGCACGGCGTACCTTGGCGCATTGCTGATTCCAGCGACGCTTGCGGTCCGGGCGACGTACCGGAGGTCGGTCGGCAGCGAGACCGAACCCGGCAACTCCACCGTCGCGTCCCAGGCGACCGATCCGCGGTTCGTGTTGCCCGTGCCGTTGGGACCGCTGAAGGGCACGGCGACCGGTCCGCCGTCGTGCCGGTCATGCCAGACCGCGTCGCTCACCACCTGCGTGCCGGTCGTGCCGTTGCCTGCGGCGATCAGGACGACCGTCTCGGAACGGCCCACACGGATGCGTGCCCGGTTGGCAGAGATGTGCGCCACCTTGCGTGCGTCCAGAGGCATGGCGATGTCCCCCGTTCCGTCCGTGATGCATGGCTATTTGAGGCGGGCACGCACGCTTCGCGAACGCAATCCGCCAAGACGTCGCAGATCCCGGTCGAACCGGGCGAGCAGCTCATCGGCCCGACTTCGCCATTCCGGCCCGATGGCGGTGTCGTCGACGGCGGCGTCGGCCTCACCGTCGGTGTACCGGAAGTTGTCCGATGCCGGTGTGCCGAACGCCATGCACGCGTGGCCGGCTGCGCCAAGGATTACCAGCGCCTCGTCACCCTCGGGAATCGTGCTTCCCGACCCATCGACGACATGCGGGCCCGCCCACCGGATCCGCACTGGTTCGCCGGCGGGCACTCCCGGTCCGACGAGGGTTACCGAACCGGCCTCCTCGTCGTGACGCCACGGCGGACGCGGTGCCTCGCCGGTGACGCCCGCGAGCGGGACCGGCCACTCGACGGAAAGGATGGTGGTGATGGTGCCAAGGGAGGTGACGGGCACGATGCGGCTACCGGCTGTGGTGGTCAGAACGACCGACTGCACGCGTGGCAGGACTTCGGCATAGGCGGAAACTGCGCGGCTTATCGCCCGGTCCAGGTCGGCATCTGTCCACCGCGCTGACGTCCCAACCGGATCATTCAGGTCAATCCGCAATGCTGCCCGGAATGTGGTTAGCGTGGACATGGGTGGTTGGTCCTTTCCTGAGTGCTGGGAAACTGGGCCTGACCCCACAACCCCCGTCCCGACGCGGACCGGGGGCCGGGGGGTCAGGCCCGTCTCCTCGATTGGTGGGTCAGGGCCTCTCCCGTTACCCCGCCACCTGCGACCACACCGCGCCACGGTAGTCCAGCCAGCCACCGCCGAACTCCCAACGCACCTTGAAGCTGATCTGGTCGTTCGTGAAGACCTGGCCCTCCAGCGGCGCATCCTGCATCAGCAGGTCGGGGGTCTCGCGACCACCCACGAACCCGATCTCCAGGGTCTCGATCTGGCGCGGGTCGGCAATCACATACCAGTCCGTCACGTCGGTGAACTGCGCCACCGAAAGCGGCTCCACCGCCCCCTTCAGCACATTCGCGTCGTTGTTCATCGACCCCGGCACCAGCGTGCTGCTCACCAACGTCATCGACGTAAACAGCAGGTCCGGCGGTACGAGCAGGTAGGCCGGACGCAGGTTCAGGCGCTTCCCCGCGGTGTTCGTCTGCTTCATCATCAGCGTCATCGCCGACTGCAAGGCCGTCGCCGAAAGCGCGCTGGTCAGGCGGTTGCCGTGTGCCGTCTGCGTTCCGTCGTCAAAGATCTTGGTCGCGTCGGCCATCGTCGGATTCCCCGTGAACAGCCCGTAGACGAACTCGTTGATCGTGATGCCAGCCGCGATTGCCAGTTTCGACGGGATCTTGCGGATGGCGTCGAGGTCGTCGTTCAGGATCGCCTCTCGGGTCACCACCACCAGGTTCCCCTTCTTCACCGGCGCGTACGTCTCGCGGGTGTCGTCCCACGCCAGATTGGTGTATGCGCCACCTTCGGCCACCGTCGAAAGCGTGCCGAAGTCGTGCAGCCGGATGCGGTCCTGCGTCTTGAAGTCGCGTAGCGCCCTGATGGAGACGAACTTGCGCCAGTCCTGCGGCTGTCCGTCATAGTCCTGGACCAGTCGCTTGGTCATGCTGTTCAGCAGGGCCTGGTTCAGGATGCCGGTGGTGACCTCGTTCGCCTCGCGGGCAATCGAGAGGCCCGGGTGGATCGTCCCCGTCACCCCGGCGTCACCCGTCACCTGCACGTATGCCTCGCGCAGGCCAAGCCACCGCGGCGGACGCACCCCCGCCGACCGGACCGCCGCGACGTCCGGGTCGTCCGCATGTTCGCGCACCCCGAACAGTCGGTCCATCGCCACCTGGATCGCCGCCCGTCCCCGGGCCATCCCGGTCTGCCCCACCTCCACCCGCGCGGCACCGTGACCACGCACCAATCCGTCACCCGAAGTCCGTGACGTAGGTGCCATCCCGCTGATGGCGGCGCCATCGGTCATCCCACGCAGGGCGTCAAGTGCCTCCACCTCGGCGTCGAGGGCAGCCTCAAGTGCGCGGGCATAGGTCGCCGCATCGGGCCACGTCACCGCACTGGTTCCGGTGCCGGCTGGCGCCATCGGATCCCACTGCGCCCGCACCTTCCGGGTTACCGGCGCGGGCAGGGCGCGTTCGGCAAGCCTCTCGATCAGGATGTGGGCGCACTCGATCTGGAGGTGTGCCGACGTCTGGGACTTCGGCGCCACCTCGGCAACGGTGGTCATCTGGACTGGAATGGCCGGACCGTCGTCGTGCCCGACAGCCGGATGGACCGTGCCGCCATCCTCGCGGACGGGCACCAGCGGCACGTCCAGCGTTGTGCCCACCAAAACGGATTCATCGTTCATGCAAATCTCCTCGGAACGCGAGCAAAGCGTGTGCTGCAAGGGCCACGCAATGGAGATGGGTCCGGAGCCACTGGACACCCCGTTGTGCCCAGTGGTCCTGCGCATGGCGGGTTCCCGATCTCGCTGCATCAGGGCGGCCCGCGCCCCCCGGTGCCCGTCCCGGTGCCCGTGATTGCCCGGTCCGACCCGATGCGGTGCAGGAACCGTCCGCCGGCGCTTGCGCGGGTCACCACGTCGCAACTCCGCACCACCGGGACCGCATCAACGATCGTCGTGCCGGGCCGGACCCGCGCCATGGCGTCGATCGACAACCCGACCGGTGTGGTGCCGCCGAGGGATGTTGCCGCCTCGGCCAGACCAGTCACCCACGGCATGCCGGGGGTCAGGTGCAGGGTCGCCACCGTTTCAAGCCGGGACATCCCGTCCGGGCCCGGCACCTCGCGCAGCGCCGGATCGGCGAAGTACCCCACCAGATCACGTATCGTCCGCGCCGGTTGCAGGCGGTCACCAACCGCGGTCGGATGGTCGGCAAAGCACCGCAACCCCGAGGTCCGTCGCGCCACATCCTGCACTGCCTCGCGTGTGTAGTGCCTCCCACTCAGGGCCAGGCCTTCGCGCAAGATCACCACCCGGTACGCCGTCATCGGCCACCGCCATCGGTCCGGGCGCCATCGCCACCGTCCACCGCATCGGCATCGCCCGCAAGGCGCCACCACAAGCGGCGTGCCTCGGTGCCCGATACCCACCCGCGGTCGGTCGCCGTTGCCAACGCATCGGTTGCCTGAGAGAGCCACGCCACTCGCACACCGCGCGAATCGGCAACCAGTTCGTCAAAGGTCACCGTGAAGCGCCGGTCGGCCCGCGCCGAAAGCCTGCCGGCTGCCACTTGCGCATCGAGGGCGCGCCGGACCACCCGGGTCAGGAGACCGCGCAGGTACTCCTGGCGCCTCTGGAACCGCTTGATTGCCGGCAGTCCCATCTCCGATGCCGTCGCGCGGTTCGCGTTCCCGCCCTCGGAGAGGTAATGCTCGGGCACCCCCGCACCCGTCGCGATCATCAGTCGCAGGGCGCGCCCGTCGTCGCGGACGTCATCGGCACCGATGTTCGGCTGCACCGCCCGCCACGACTCCACCTCATTGTGGAAGAGGATGCTCCCCGGCTCCGGTGGATACGCCTCGTACTCCCGGCGCAGGCGTTCCAGGTCGTCGCGGCGCCCGCCGGTGACGGTCACGTCATAGAGGAACGCCCCCTTGCTGCGGTTGATCCGCACGCGGTCCAGGAGCCATTCCTTGTAGCGGATCAGCCAAGGCAGGATCGGCGCCAGGTCGGAGCGGCCCCGCCGGGCATTGCTCACTCGGTTGATGGCGAAGTGGTCCACCTCTGCTGCCGGGATCCACTCCCCATCAAGGGTGCTTGCACCATCTCCCCTCGCTTCGCTCCCCGCACCACCTGATGTATGGAAGCTTCGCTCATTCGGCGGACGGTACAGGTACCGTCGTGGCCGTTCGATATCGTCCGGATCGGTCTCGATCGCCTCGATGGCCAACGGATCCAGTTGGCGGATCACCACGCGTCCGGTGGCCGGGTCGGTGAAGGCGCGCAGGAACTGTTCGCCAAACAGCGAGAGTTCGGTCTGGATCGCGTAGACCCGCAAGTCCAGGCGATTCTCCGGGTCGTGCCAGAAGCGGTCGATCGCCCGTTGCACCCGCGCGTCGGCAGCGGTGGCGCGGACCCCACCGCCCAGCACGAAGTTCGTGCCTTGTTCGATGACCGCATAGGCCAGCGGGTTCGTGCAGTACGCCTCATAGGCATCCAGCAGGAGTTGGCGGGTGATCGAGGGCGACGGTTCACGGGGGGTCTCGGCCTGCAGGGGTGATCCCGCACGCCGCCACGCGGTGTCATCCTCCGCCACTTCCAGCACCCGGGTCGGCACGGTATCGCGCGCCCGCACCCAGACGTGCGCCAACCCGGCGTTGCTGACGGGAACGCGGTCAATTGGTTCCGATGGGTTCCCGTCTGGCCGGGGCTCCGGTGTTGTTGGCAGGAACTGGGCGGGTGAACTGGCGGGGATCGGCATCCGGCATCCTCCCTGCCGGTCGCGTGCATCCGCACGGGCCGGTCATGCCGGAGTACTGCGCGTGCCTGCCCGAAAGGTGACGGTCTTCTGCCGGACCCTGCCGGTCATTTGGTGGGAATGATCGTGGCGCCGATCACGGTGACGGCCTCGCCATCCCATCGCAAGATCGAGACCCGGTTCAGCCGTTCGCACGCGTTGCACTCATTGACATTGGTTCTCGACCTGAAGGCGAATGTGCCAGGTTGGTCGGTCGCCTGCAGTCCGCCAGCAATGTGGAGTTTCCAGATCGGTTCCGGCGAAGACCGGCCCCATGCCATGAAGTACGCGTACCCGTAGTTCCCCCGCCATGCCAGATCCCGATCATCCGTGACCAAGACCAGCAGGTCTTCGGGCCCCGATCTTCCCGGGACCGTCGCCCAGTCCACGGTCACCATGTCCCATTCCTCGAGCGCCCGGTTGACCCGGTCCTGGAACGTTTTTGGGACCGCCGAGACCTGACCAGTCCGGAAGAACGTTTGGCCTCGAGGCAACAGTGACGGCATTGGATCTGCGGGTGGCATGGCCGATGCCGGGACCATCTCGGCCAGGGGCACGATCCGGGTCTTGTTGGCCCGAGGGTATCCTTCGCGCGTGGTGACCAGAAGGAACTGTTCCCCGGCATCAAACGCGAGGCTTTCAGCCCCGATGCCGTCCAAGGACGAACCCCACGACGCAAGGAAGGTGCCGTCGGACGCGAACTTCTGGATCCGTTCGGAATAGCCGTCTCCGACGTACACGTTCCCGTCACGGTCGATGGTCAGGGTTTGCGGTCCCAGGAGGTCGCCCGGCCCAGTTCCGGACCGTCCCCACATCGCAAGAGGGCGCCCGTCCGGTGCGAGGCGTTGCACCCGGCCATTCCCGATCTCGGCCACCAGGATGGTGCCATCGGCGTCGATCGCAAGCGCCGACGGATAGCGGAACTGTCCCGGATTGCCTCCCCACTCGCCCCAATCGGATACCCGTCCATCCGGTGCCGTCACGGTGATGCCGTGGTGTTCGCTTTCCCCGACGGAAAACGTCCATCCCCGCCGGTCCCGCACCGACACCACCTCCGGGACGGTCACGCCACCCGTGACGCCCTCCTGCATCGCGAACGGTGCGTCCGCCGGAGCATCCGGTACCGATGATGCCCGGGCCTGACCAACCGCGAGTGCGAGGCAGAGGGCGGACAGCATCAGCGCCTTCAACCCCTCGCTTCGCTCCCCATCGCCCCTTGATTTATAGACGCTTCGCTTGGCCTCGCTTCGCTCCCCATCGCCCCTTGATTCATGGACGCTTCGCTTGGCCTCGCTTCGCTCCCCATCGCCCCTTGATTCATGGACGCTTCGCTTGGCCTCGCTTCGCTCCCCA
>BJHB01000140.1:0-7638 GCA_014191415.1 Chloroflexota bacterium | reverse complement strand
AGTCATCGTGGATGACATGATTTCCACTGGTGGCACCCTTATCGAGGCAGCCGAGATGCTCCGTTCACGCGGAGCAACCGAAGTCATCGCCTGTGCAACCCATGGCATATTCGCTGGTGACGCGGTCGATCAGATTGATCGTTCCTGCATCTCCCGGGTGGTCACAACGAACACGATTCCGCTGGCCGCCGGGGTACACTCCGAGAAGATCATCCAGGTCAGCATGGCCCCTTTGCTTGCCGAGGCCATTCGACGCATCCACCACCATCATTCGGTAAGTGCGTTGTTCACATAGGCGACGGCGGGATGCGTGGACCGCCTTCCCGGGACGTAGACAGGTATTAAACGCGGCGTGCGTATTCTAAATAGCCTTTTTCTGGCCACCCTGGCCATTGGCGTCTTGATCCTGGTTGTTTCCGACGCCGTCGTTGGCTCAGTCCCCCTCGTCCGGGGCATCCGGCTTGAACTCGGCGGAGTTCTCCTCTCAATCGGTCTCCTCGGGCTTGCCGGAATGCTTGCCACCGTTGAGGCTGCGGTTGGGGCGACCCGCCGTTCCCGCCTGTTGCAAGTCTCCGAAGACGGCTCGGACCGAGCCACGGATCTTCGGCTCATCCAAGCCAGGATGGGCGAACTCGGCGCGGTCACCCGGCTGTTCCTGGCCTTCGCCATCGCGACTGCGTCGGTGCTTCTCTTTTCGGTCGCCGGTGCCGATCTCGCTTTGTCGTTTGGTTGGGTGGGTACGTTGTTCGTCATCGTCGGCGTGGTCACACTCGTTGCCGTGCTCTTTGGTGACCTCATTCCGCATGCTGCCGGTGTCGCGAACCCCGAACCGATCGCCTTGGCGCTGACTGGCACCGCAAGGGTCTGCCTGGTGATCGGTGCACCGATCTTTGTTGTCTTGCGCTTTATTGCGAGGATGATCCTTCGTGCGCCGGTCGAAATCGGTCACGCACGCGGGTCGGCGCCTGCCGTGTCCGAGGCCGGCATCATGCGTCAGGTCAACGTCGCCAAGGAGGAGGGCGTCTTCGAGGCCGACCAAGGCGCGATGATCGAGTCGATCTTCACGCTCAATGACACCGTCGCCCGTGAGATCATGGTCCACCGCATCGATATCGTCGGTGTCCCCACAACCGCGTCAGTGGCCGAGGCCGTCAAGCGTGGTCTCGACGCCGGACACTCGCGAATCCCCGTGTACGAGGGAACGGTCGACCAGATCGTCGGGATCTTCTACCTTAAGGACGCCCTCCGGCTCCGCCGGATCGAAGACACCAGATCCGTTGGCGAGATGATGCGCCCAGCCTATTTCGTGCCTGAGACCAAGAAAGTCGACGACATCCTCCGGGAGATGCAGTTCCGGCGCATCCACCTCGCGACGATCGTCGATGAATACGGCGGAACCGCCGGCCTCATCACGATCGAGGACATCCTTGAGGAGATTGTCGGGGACATCCGCGACGAGTTCGATATCGAGGAGCCTCCGGTCCAGCGTCTCAGTGAAGACATCGCGGTCGTGGATGCGTCTGTCGCGCTTGATGACCTGAATGAAATCCTAGGTCTTGAACTGGCCTCCGATGATGTGGATACCCTCGGTGGCCTGATCTACGAATCCCTCGGACGTGTCCCGTCGGTCGGGGATGTCATCAGTACGCCGTCGGCACGTCTCGTCGTGGAGGAAGTCGACGGTACGCGCATCAACAAGGTGCGTGTCGTCAAATCCGTGCCCGGGTCCGCGCCCACCGCTGCTCCGGCAGCAACTGACCCCTCCACCATTCGCCCACCGACCGGAGACTGACCGCAGATGCCAGTTCATGACCTCGATGCAGATGTTGAAGCGCGCCTGATCGCTACCGCCCGTGACGTCTGGGCCCGCGCGTACGCACCGTATTCAAATTTCAAGGTTGGGTCGGCGGTCCTTGCCGCCACGCCGTCGGGCACCGAAATCTTTGCCGGGTGCAATGTCGAGAATGCGAGTTTTGGCCTGACCATCTGCGCCGAACGCAATGCGGTCTTCCAGGCCGCCGCCTCCGGTGCCCGGTCCATAATCGCGGTTGCCGTCGTCACCGATGCTCCGGTCCCCACCATGCCGTGCGGTGCGTGCCGCCAGGTCCTCCGCGAGTTTGGCCCGGACATGGTCGTCGTCGGGGCGACGCTCGGGGGACTGTTCCGTCACTACCGGCTATCACACCTCCTTCCCGACTCCTTCGGTCCCGAGGACTTGCCCGCCAACTGACCGTTCCCGCCACACCCGCGCGACAGGACCACCACCATGCCGGCCGATCGCCTCTACCGCACCGATGCGGTGGTCCTGCGCCGTCACAACACCGGTGAGGCGGACCGCATCCTCACCCTCTTCACCCCCGGCCACGGGAAGGTCCGCGCCATCGTCAAGGGTGTACGTCGTGCGAAAAGCCGGATGGGCGGTCACATCGAACTGTTCACGCACGTCAATGTCCTGATTGCCCGCGGCCGGTCACTCGACATCGTGACCCAGGCTGAGATGCGCCACCCGTTCGGACACCTGCGTGACGACCTCTGGAAGACCGCCTACGCCTCATACGTCGCCGAACTGATCGATCACTTTGCCGAGGAACGCCACGAAGGCCCAGAGAGCGATGACCTCTTCACCATCCTGGTGGACGCCCTCGGTTTTTTCAATGCGCTTCCGGGGCCGGACCCAGTCGACGGATCATCAGGTGCAAGCGGGCCGGATGCCCACTTGGTGGCCCGCGCCGTCGAACTCAAGGTCCTTACGGTCCTCGGATACGCGCCGGAACTCTTCCATTGCGTGCATTGCCGGACGCGCCTGCAACCGGGTGAGAACCGCATCAGTGCACCCGCGGGAGGCGCCCTCTGTCCGGACTGTGGACGGCGCGACCAATCCGCCCGCGTGATGACCGTCAACGCCATCAAGGCGATGCGACTCCTGACATCCGAACCGTTGTCGGTCGCGCGCCGCCTTGTCCTCACTGAGCGTGAACACCGTGACATCGAACTGGCATTACGGGCCCACCTTGCCGTGATCCTTGAGAGGCAGCTCCGGACGGGTGACGTCCTCGATCGTCTCCGGGCCGCGTTGCCGTGGCGCCCCCCGGAAAGTCCGTGACCGGAGGACAGATCGCGATGCGAATGCGAACAAGGGTCGATGTAGGGAGACGCATGCGGCGGGTATCATCCCGCACGTGACCACGCCGGTGCCTGCGCCATTCGGCCTCAATCGGGCGATTGCCGACCTCCGTCCTTACGCGTTCACCCAATTGCGCGCCCGGCAGGACGAACTCGCCGCCCAGGGCGTGAGACTGATCAACTTCGGCGTCGGCGATCCCGAGGACGAAACCCCGCAATTCATCCGCGATGCATTGGTAGCGTCCATCACCCCGGCGAGCCGGTATCCCACCGCCGCCGGTCTTCCCGCCCTCAGGCAGGCAATTGCGTCGTGGCTTGGCCGGCGTTTCGGCGTAAGGGTCGACCCTGAACGCCATGTCCTGCCCGCCAACGGAGCCAAGGAAGCCCTCTACAACCTCACTTCACTGGTGCTCGATCCGCCAGGCACCTCGGGACGCCGTGACCTTGTTGCCGTTCCCGAACTCGCGTACCAGGTCTATGGCGACAGCGTCATCCTGCACCACGGTGAGGTCTTTCCACTTCCTCTCGGTCCCGACTGGTTACCTGACCTAGATGCGATCACGCCGGAAATTGGCCGACGCCTAGCAATCCTGTGGCTCAATTCGCCACACAATCCCACCGGTTCGGTTGCTCCCGTTGCGCACTACCGTCGTGCCCTCGACCTTGCCCATCAATATGGCTTCCTGGTCGCCTCGGACGAGGCGTATAGCGAACTCTGGTTTGACGCGCCGCCGGCGGGGTTGCTGCAAGCTTGCGCGGATCCCGACTTCTCCCATGCCGTCGTGGTGAATACGCTTTCCAAGCGAAGCAACATGACGGCGTACCGTTCGGGACTCATCGCAGGTGATGCACGCGTCATCGCCGCGATGAAGAATGTGCGTCCACGAATCGGGGTCGCCACCCCCGAGTTCATCCAGAAGGCCGCCATCGCGGCGTGGACCGACGAGGTGCACGTCGAGGCGCAACGTGCGCGGTATGCCGTTCGACGCGACCTCTTCCTCGACCTCTGTGCCCGCAAGAACCTCACCGTTGAGGCAAGCCAGGGCGCCTTCTACCTCTGGATCAGGGTGCCTGATCGGGTACCCGGACGCGACGCACGCGTCTTCGCGTCCGAACTCCTGGATAACGGCATCATCGTCCTGCCCGGCTCGTTCATGGGCCCGCGGGGCAGCGAATATGTCCGGCTTGCCTTTGTGCCAGCCATCGAGACCTGCCGGGATGCTGTCGCCATCCTCGACCGCATCTTGTGAGCCCATCAGCCAAAGACCACGCCTGCCGGAGATGCCCGCAATGACGAACGATCACCTGCCCCGCACCAACGATGAGTTCCGTGCCTTTGTCGCCAGTGTTGAGGCGCAACCCGGCTACCAGCGACCGGTTGCCTTTGCGGTCGGGATCGCGTCGTACGCCATCGGCGACTGGGACCATCCCGGTACTGTCGTGCCCGGTGCCAAGGTGCTGGACACGTGGTACCCGGTCGTCAACCGTGAGGAGAACTACGGCGCGGCTGCCGTGCTTGCCCACGTCACCGGGCACCTTTCAGGATCAGGGACAGTCTCGCTGACGGTTGAGATGCTCGATCGGGCCCTCGCCTACTTCGTCTGTTTTGCCGGCGATGGCAAGCGCCACGCGAACATCGAGGCAATCCAGATGGCGCGCGACGTCCTTGCGTCTCCTGTCTCCCCCGACCCCATCGCCGTGCCTCGCGCACCGGTGGTCAGCTTCGTTGGCGGCCTGGACGACGCCCCGGCCGATGCATCGGGTGTCTATCTCCGTCTGCACCTCCTTTCCGCCCGCAAGGTGCAGCCCCATGGTCAGAACCTTGCAGGAATCTTCGGACTCCTGAACAACGTGGTCTGGACGGATATCGGTCCCTACGACCCCGACACATTCGATCGTGTATCGATGCGTGCACGCTCCCACGGCCGGGCGTTACGCGTGAGTGGAGTCGACAAGTTTCCCCGCATGACTGACTACGTCATTCCATCGGGCGTCCGCATTGCCGATGCCGACCGGGTGCGCCTTGGGGCGCATCTTGCATCCGGGACCACCGTGATGCACGAGGGGTTCTGCAATTTCAATGCCGGCACACTCGGCGTCTCCATGGTTGAGGGACGCATCAGTGCCGGAGTGGTCGTCGGTGATGGGTCCGACGTCGGTGGCGGTTCCTCCATCATGGGCACCCTGTCCGGCGGTGGCAAGGAAGTGATCCGGATCGGCGAGAAGTGCCTCCTTGGCGCCAATGCCGGCCTAGGCATCAGCCTCGGGAACGGGTGCACCGTCGAGGCGGGTCTCTATCTCACCGCCGGTGCGAAGGTGACCCTGCCCGACGGGCGGATCGTCAAGGCACTGGAACTCTCGGGCCAGGACGATCTCCTCTTCCGCAGGAACAGCCAGTCCGGCGCCGTCGAAGTCGTGGCCAAACGGAACCAGGTCGTCCTGAACGAGGCCCTGCACGCCAACTGAACCGATGCGCCCAGATAATCTGGATCTTGTGAAGGGCTTTGGGTGACCCTGCTTACCGAAGCGCCCGGGCCACCGCGTCCTCCAGATCTTCAGGACGGTTCAGGGTGACCTTGCGTCCGTTCACAAAGAATGTCGGGGTGGAATTGATCGCCACCCGGTTGCCGTCGGCAATATCAGCCCCAATTCTCGACGCGTAGCAGTTTTCGGCAATCGCCTTGCGGATCACTTGGGGATCGATGCCGAGGCCAGCGCCAAGCGTCACAAAGTAGTCGGTCGGGTCTGGCATGGGTGCCCACATTTCCTGGGTTTCAAACAGGCGGTCGTGCATTTGCCAGTACGCCCCGGCAGCACCGGACGCCTCCGCAACGGTTGCCGCCTTCATCGCATTCTTGTGCTGTGGAAGCGGTTAGTTCCGGTAGACAAGCGCGACCCGGTCCCGGTTGGAGGCGAGGATGCGCTTGACGGTCGTATCAAGGCCCTTGCACGCCGGACACTGGTAATCAGAGAACTCGACTATGGTCACCATGGCGCGTTCCGGGCCTTGCCGGTACGCCCCGGTCCCCTCCAGCACCGCCGTCGCGCCTTGGCTAGTGCTGGCCGGTCCGCCCCGGAAGGTCTCCATCCCGATGATCAGCACCACCACGGCGCCGGCGCTTCAGACCAGTGCCAGCAGCAACATCCTTGTCTGTTGTTTGATCGAAGTACCATCCCAATCCGTACAAGAAGGCAAGGGCGAGGGTGCATGCTGCCGACACCAGGCACCAGAGGCAATACGCCCCGATCACGAATGCTTCAAGTGCCGTCAGGTAGGCGCTGAAGGCCATGCCTGCCCCCGCCATCGCAAGCATGGTGCGGTCGATCATGCGTTGTGCGCCGGGTAGTTCCGAACGAGTAATCTCGAGGACGGCCAGTGACATGTAGAACCCGATACCCATCAAGGGCACCGGAATGCCGAGCACCGAGCTGTATTGGCTCAGCCGGACGACATCGCAACCGGCACCCCCGACCGGGCACGCCAACTCCTCGGCCCAGAGGTATTCATAAGCCAGGAAGATGCTGGTCCCAAGTCCCACCAGGGACACCGCGAACGCGGGCTTGCGGTCCATCCAGCCTGATCGAGGCGACATGTCGGCACCCCCGGATTCACTCCAGCCATTGGCAACGTGCCGGGGCCAGACCAAATGTGGAGCGTATCCGGATAGTTCGGTTGCAGTTCTGCATCGACCCACGATGTGGGTTGCAACCCTGACGCACCGGCGGTCGCTTGGGGGCATACTGGTGACCGATGACCTCAAGGCGTCCTGCCCTCGCTGTCCGCATTGCGTCGGCTTACACCCTCGCCCGGCGTCCCGGAGGCACCATCCATGAGTCATTCGCCCCGCTAGGAAGCCCTGGCTTCCGCACCCTCTGGATCTCCACGTTCGCCTGGAACCTCGCCAGATGGATGGAGATGACGATCACTTCGTGGACCGCCTTGCAACTCACCGGTTCGCCGTGGCTTGTGGGAATGGTCGCGGTTGCGCGTACCGCCGCCCTGCCGGTTTCCGGTCCGATCATGGGTGCCCTGTCCGACCGCGTCGACCGGCTTCGCATGATCCGCTACTCCGGGTGGGTCAACGTGATCGTGATGGGCAGTGTGGCTGCCGCCCTCGTCGCGGGACAAGGCGCCTACTGGCAACTCCTTCTGGGCAGCCTCTGGCTTGGCGCAAGCTGGGGCATTGACTGGCCGGTCAGGCGGTCACTCCTTGCCGAGTATGTCGGGCCGGAACGCGTCCTCCCGGCCATCGTCCTGGATAACGTCGCCTTCAACGTTGCCCGTGTGGCCGGCCCGCTCATGGCTGGGGCGGCCCTGAATGCCTGGGGCGCGCCCGGTGCCTTTGTCCTTCTGGCGATCAGCTTCCTGGTGGCATCCCTCTCGGTCTGGACCGTCGCGGCACCACCGGCCAAACCTGTCCCCATTCGCATCCCAGGATCGGCGCCACCTCGACGGCCGTCCCTCTGGCGAGACCTTCGTGATGGGTTCGATTACGTCCGTGCCGACCCGGTGAT
>BJHB01000139.1:0-7666 GCA_014191415.1 Chloroflexota bacterium | reverse complement strand
GGAATAGTCCCTCGATGGCGAGACGGGGATTGACGTTCGCATCGATGTGTGCCCACGCCTCGCGCGTTCGGGTGAGTGCGGCGATGATTTGGGGGGCGTCAAGTCGGCCTGAAGCCTGCCTCAACGCCCCTTCACGATCGATATTCGTGATGAGTTCAGGGCATCCGGCATGGCAAACCAGGGCGTCGCGCCACCAAGTGACCCAATCCTCGAACGCGGCGGCCATTCGTTCACGG
Source organism: Chloroflexota bacterium (assembly GCA_014191415.1). Taxonomy (GTDB): domain Bacteria; phylum Chloroflexota; class UBA11872; order UBA12225; family UBA12225; genus UBA12225. The sequence goes on along the minus strand of BJHB01000139.1, from coordinate 7,430 downwards.
GTGCGTGCCACCTGACGACTGTCCTCCAGGCGGTCTGCGAGGGCGAGCCGCCTCGCCCGACGTGTTTCGAGGATCGTCTCGAGGAGCGTCAGGTGGTCATCGCGACGGGTGAGTTGTCCGGGATCATCGGAAGTCGAGATGGCCCACCCAGGTCTTCCCCCTGACAGGCGTGCAAGGAGATCGGCTTGGTCACCATCGACGCCCCGGTCAATCAGGCCCTTCGCGACGGTCGCAAGGGGCACGGTCCGCAACCCAACCTCGCGACATCGCGAACGGATTGTTGGCAGGACCTGGTCGGCGTCGTTCGTGGTCAGGATGATCACGGTGTCCGGTGGAGGCTCCTCAATGGTCTTGAGAAGCCGATTGGCGGCCTCGTTTTCAAGGATTGATGCCTCGCGCACAATGAAGACCTTGCGGGTCGACAGGTACGGGTGCAGGCTTGATTGGTGGATCACTTCCTGTGCCTGTTCCGTCAGGATGGTCCGCTTGCCATCGCGACGCTCCACAAGATGAATGTCCGGATGCCCGTTACGGCCCGAGGCGTGGCAGGACGGACAGGCGCCGCACGGCGCTTCAGGCAGCGGCCCGTGGCAGACCACCTGCGTGGCGAACGCAACGGCGAGGGTGCGCTTGCCGATCTGGGCAGGGCCAGTGATCAGGTATGCGTGGGTACCTCGTCCACGCGCGTACGCCTTCCGCATCTGGGTGACGGCGGTGTCGTTCCCGACAAAATCCGCGAACGATCGTGTCATGTTGTCGTTCCAAGGCAACCGGCTTGCAACTACCGTTGTGCCGAAGCGTTACCCGGTTGATGGGGACCGTAGTTGCAAGCGCTGCCGGGTCTTCGCACGTGTTTTGCCCAAGTTGTGTCGGTCGGGTCGAGGCTTTGGTCTCACACGATGATACGGGCGTCGGATTCTCAGACTTCGTGCCGCATGACGCGGTCACCGTGGTGAGATGCGTTGACTGTCGCCTTGTCTTACGCGTCGAGGTTGACCTGCATACGACGATTTCAGTTCCGACCGGTGGCGAACGGCACTCTGAAGGTGGAGCCATCCACGGTCCTGCGGTCAACCATGCACCCGGCGAACTTTGCAGTCACGTGGGGGTCGTGTAGGTCTAGACGCGGGAAGCGCCCTATGCAGCCAAGTGCGTAGGCCGTGGCTTTCTTACGTGAACGCGCCGAAGCCATCGGGGTGCGTCAACGGATCTGTGAGACCCGTATATGCAAAGGGAACGATGCAAGAGATGGTGCCGAGAGACAGAATTGAACTGTCGACACTGCGATTTTCAGTCGCATGCTCTACCAACTGAGCTATCTCGGCAGGCCAGAACGCCAGGGTGGCACGCGAGAGGTGTGGAACGACCAGCAAGCGACGCCGGGTGGGCGGTGAGGGGCTCGAACCCCCGACACCGGCGGTGTAAACGCCGTGCTCTACCAGCTGAGCTAACCGCCCGTTCCGATCATCCCTTAGCGTGACCCAGTGTGTGTAATGGTGCCGAGGATGGGACTTGAACCCATACGAGGAGTGGATACCCCACTAGGCCCTCAACCTAGCGCGTCTGCCAGTTCCGCCACCTCGGCAAGCAAACTTAGTATAGCAATGGCGTGGCGGTGCGCCCACGCAGGACGAACCGCCACGCCGTGCGACTGTCCGGTGTGCCAAGAGCGCGTAGCCATCAAGCGTCGCGCCTCGGTAGCCCCGAAGTGACAGCCTTACGCGCCGAGGGCCTTGCGGGCCTTGATGACCGGTTCGGCTTCCTTGGTCAGCGTGTCGGCGACTTCCTTGAAGACCGTCGACGGCGCTTCCTGGTTGACGAGGATGCGTTCGAGACCCTTAGCGAGGATCTGGTCGCCATTCGGCACGAAGACGCGGGCGCTGTCCTGGAATTTGGTCTTTGGCAACTGGTCGAGGGCGGTCTTGAAGTTCGGATTGGTCTTGATGAAGTCCTGCATCTCCTTGCTATCGATCGACGCTTTGCGGACTGGCATGTAGCCGGTCTGCTGCGACCAAGAGGCCTGAACTTTCGGGCTGGTCGCAAAGGCGATGTACTGCATGGAAGCGGCCTGCTTCTCCTTGGCCAGTCCGGACAGGATGGCTACACCTGCGCCACCCGTCGGGCATCCGAAGCCGGCGGGACCTTCGGGAAGGAACCCAGTTCCGACCTCGAACTTGCCCTTGGCGGCGTCGAGGATGCCGACCAGGCTTCCGGTCGAGTTGATGATGTTGACCGCGTTCATCTGCTTGAACTCATCGGTATCGTTCTTGACCGACTGGGACCATCCGGCCTTGATACTGTCGCGGTAGAACTCGCCTGCCTGGACGCCCTTGGGTTCCCCGATGGTCATCTTGAAGTCCTTGTCGGAGTAGGCTCCGCCGAACTGCCAGATCACACCTTGGAAGATCCACGCGGAGTAACCGCCGTTGGCGAAGACGAACTGCTTGGGATCGATCGCGCCCTTGAGTTTCGGCGCGAAGTCCTTGACGAACTCATCCCAGGTCTTCGGGGCGCGGTCGGGGAGGCCGGCCTTCTTGTAGGCATCCTTGTTGTAATAGAACAGTGGTGTGCTGCGGGCGAAAGGCAGCGCGTAGCTCTTGCCGGCCTGGACGTACTCGTTGAACAGTGAGTCAACGAAGTCCTTGGTGTCGACCTTCTCGGCCTTCATGAGGTCATCCATCGGCTGGATGGCCTTGTTCAGATAGAACTTGTACCACCAGACGTCGGAAAGCACGGCCATGTCCGGTGCCTGCTTGGCCTGAAGCGCGGCGGTCAACTTGTTTGCCAGCTCTTCGTAGCTGCCCTGGAACTGGTGCTCGACGGTGACCGTCTTCTGTGAGTCATTGAACTGTTTGACGACTTCTTCCTGGACTTTGCCGAGGTTGGCGGCGAAGGCGCCCCAATAGACGAGCTTGACCGGTCCCGATGAAGCGGCAGGGGCGGCGGCGCCACCAGACGCGGCGTCACCGCCACAGGCTGCGAGGGCGAGTCCAGTCCCGAACAACCCGGCGGCGGACAATGCGCCCCGGCGTGTACGCAGGTTCATGCTTGCGTTTCCTTCCTGTTTGCGCGGCACAACACCCGCGCGTCGTGTTGCGGTGGCCGTCACCCCTTGACGGCACCGGAAGCAATTCCCTCGACCAGATGCCGTTGCACCACAATGAAGAGGGCAATGATGGGCGCGATCACGATGATCGTGCCCGCGAGGACCACGCCCCATTCGGTCGTGCCTTCCTGCGTGAACAGGAAGAAGATGCCGACGGGGAGGGTGCGCATGGTGTCCTTGCTGGTCACCACCAGGGGCCAAAGGAAGTCGTTCCACCGTGCCACGGCGGTCAGCAGGATGAGCGTGGCGAGGACGGGACGGGAGAGTGGGAGGACGACATGCCACAGGATCTGGAGATGGCCGGCTCCATCGACACGGGCAGCTTCAATCACTTCCCTGGGGAGGGACAAGAAGTGCTGCCGGAGGAAAAAGGTTCCGAAAGCTGACCCGATGGTTGGCAGGATCAGCCCGGTGATCGAGTTCACGTAACCAAGTGACGCGACGGTGAGGTAATTCGGGAGGACGGTCACTTCTTCAGGAATCATGAGCGCACCAAGGATGAACATGAAGATCAGGTTCCTACCGGGAATCTGCAGGTAGGCGAACGCATAGGCACAGAAGGTGGCATTCACGAGCTTCAAGGTCGTGCTGACAAGTGTCACCGCGATGCTGTTGAGGTACATCCGAGTGAACGGGGCTGCGGCCCACGCGGCCGGGAAATTGCTCCACGCGGGGTTCGGCGGCCACCATGTGGATGGCACGGTGTAGATTTCACGATTAGTCTTGAGTGCCCCGATGATCACCCAATAGGTCGGGATGCCGACAATCACCAGCGCAAGACCCAAGCCAAGGTAGGCCGCGATGGCGCCTGCAAGGCGCGACGCCCGCATCTGTGACGTCGCTCGCGGAAGATCCGTCGACTTGGGGGAAATGCGCGAGGGGGAAGCGAAGCTGACGCTATTCATACGTGACCCGCTTCTCTACCATCCTTATCTGCACGACCGTTATGGCGAGCATGAGACCGAACAGGATGGTGGCGTAGGTCGCGGCCCGACCCGCATTGAAGCCGACAAAGGCTTCGCTGTACACCTGATAGATAAGCGTGGTTGTTGCAAATACAGGGCCACCACCGGTCATGACCCGGATGACATCGAACGCCTGAAAACTGGACAGGATTGACGTGACCGTCAGGAAGAATGCAACCGGGCTAAGACCGGGAATTGTCACGTTCACGAACCGCTGCCAGGCATTCGCTCCGTCGACGCGCGCGGCTTCATACAACTCGCGCGGTATGCCCTGGAGACCCGCGAGGAAGATCACGGCGTCGTACCCCGTGGTTTTCCAGATGACTACGAGGATCACGGTTGGCATCGCCCACACAGGATCGTTCTGCCAGCGTGTCATTGGCATCCCGAGGCTGGTTGCGGCCTGACTGATCAGTCCGTAATAAGGGGCGAGAAGAAACGTCCAGACCAAGGCAATCGCGCTTCCCGGCAAGATTGCCGGAGCAAACATTGCGGCGCGAACCAGATTGCGGCCCACGCGCTTCTGGTTCAGGAGGAGCGAAAGCGCCAACGAAATCATGATCGTGGTTCCGACTGAACCCACCGTAAAGACGAGCGTGTTGCGCAGTACCGTCCAGAAGGTGGCGCTTGTCAGGACCTCAACCCAGTTCTCGAGACCAATCCACAGGGGTTCCGGCGCGATCATGTCCCAGTAGGTGAAGCTGAGCCAGAGGTTCCGGATCATTGGCCAGTAAGAGAAGACGCACAGGGTGACAAGGTTCGGGGCGATGAACGCGATGAAGATCAGGAGATCGCGGGACCATGCAGGTGTCGCCGACGGGCTCGCAACAGTTGTGGGGCGTGGCACGCGGATCGATTGCATCGTGATGACCCTGACCTCTTACCGTCTTCCAAATGTGCCAATGGGACGTAACGGGCGGGTTATCCGGTTGTAACAATTGTTGCCGCCGCGTACTAGGAACCCGGGCGCACCCAGTTGGCCAAGTCTTCCTTGTGTGCCCTCACCTCGGGAAACCCATGCACGAGCGCACGCCGGGCCGTCACCATCCTCGTTATGACCTCTTCAGGGGTCAGGCCTGTGACGACGGTCTCGCCTGTTGACCATTCATCCTTACCGACCAGCTTTAGTCGGGTGTCGGCGAGGCCTTCCATGAACTCAATCGTGCGATCATTGATCTCGATCAACTCTTCGAAACGGCCTTCCAGATTGATCCACATGGCAAAATTGTACACAACCTTGGTAGGGGAGCGCAGCCACACCAGGTTCAGGGCTTCGCGACTGGCAGGTTTCAGCGGATTGCTGCAAACACCGAAAGATTGACGCCCAGAGGCTTTGACAGATACACTTCCGCGTCATCGACGCTGCTTAGTGGTGCCGATTTCATGGTCCCGTGGTGCAGCGGTCTAGCATACGTCCCTGTCAAGGATGAGATCGCGGGTTCGAATCCCGTCGGGACCGCCACTTTTGGCCCCTCCTACAAGGAGGGGCCTTGTTGTTGTGCGAGAAGTTGCCGGGAACTGAGGGCAACGTATCATCGCAATTTGACAGAGATCTGGATGTGCCATGCCTACTGATAATCGTCAAGAGGGGGTGTCCCCTGTTGGACAGGTGTACCTGCGTCAAGCCATTCCAGCAGATGCGGACGGGATGGCGACGGTGTTCGGCCTTGCGTTCGGTGATTACCGACGCGGCCTTGGGGTAGATGCGGTCACCCTTGCGGCGATGTGGCACCCGTCCTTCTCTGCGCGGGTTGCGGTGTCGACCGTTGCGGTTTCGGCATCTGGAGACGTTGTTGGGTTCATCATCTCCGTCCCACCTGGTGCCGAAGAGTTCGGACGAGACGGCCGCCCACGTGACCGTCCCAGGTTTCCAGAACTGATGGGATGGAACAACATGTGGCGCCTACCAGCCACGTTCGGGCCGATGGGACTTGCCTTCGCCCGTCGACGGACCCGTCCCGACGAGGGGTACGTCTCGATGCTTGCCGTTAGACCGGATTGGCAGGGGAAGGGTGTTGGCCGGTCACTCCTGCTAGCGGTTGAGGGTGCGATGGTGCGTGCGGGTGCAACTGGGGTTCTGCTCCACACCGCCGGGCGCAATGAGGCCGCACTGAAGGTATATCGCCGTACCGGCTACCGGGTGGTGCGCACGCTACGTTCGCCGTGGACTGACCCGGCGGGCATCGACGCGTACGTCGCGATGCGCAAGGACGTGCCCGTCATGGGTCCGCTGCACCGGTAATTCCCGTCAAGTAGATCATTGGCGACGGCGCGGGGCTAAGCAAACGTTTCCACGATCACAATCATCTAGTCGCAATGGTAGGTGGCACCTCGACGGCATTCCACACGAAGTCAATCGTCGTGACGAGGCCATTGACGGGGCCGTTGAAGTCGTTCCCGGCACTTTCGGGGAAGGTGATCGTAAGGATGAGCGTGTCTGTCTCTGATGGACGAAGCATCTTTGGTGTACCCACGGGGGCTATTCCCTTGGTGCACCCTGAAACATCGTCGTTTGGAACCGGGAAGTCTGCCTTGAGCGGACCACAATAGAAAGCCGACAAGCTGGCACGTGCAACATTGAGTTGCAAGCCATTATTGGGGTCGGTGAACAGAATGGTGCCATCCCCGCTGCCGGCGGTCGGTTGCGTTTTCAGGCGATAGGTCAGCGATTTGCGGGTCGTATTCGACACGGTAATCGTGCGGGTAAGTGTCGCGCCGGGTGCGAGGTTCTCGCCCGCGAAGATGCTCACGTTGGTGATGCCATCAATTCCGACGCCGAAACCGACTGTCCGGGGCACGGCGACGACAAACGTTCCACCGGGTCGAATGGCAGACGCACTCACCGCACGCGTCGTGACACCTGACTGCGCCGCGACCGGATCGAACGAAGACATTGTGGCCAGGAGGCGTCCGCCTGTCGCGTCGACACTCAGTCCGGTCACCACGGGTTCAAACCAGTCGCGCGCGTTGGGACTCCATTTGAGGAGGCGGATGCTGTCACGCGAGACATCTCCCCGGGCCAATGGCTCGGAAAGGCGAGCGACGTCGAACGGGATCTCCAGGGTAATCGGCCCTGTGAAAACCGCCGAGGTACTGACATTGATCGGATCTGACAGGAGAAGTTCGCCAGACGGCGGTGTGGCCACTGCAAACGGAGACCGGTCGCCGTCGAGGGCAGTGATGCCGGTTTCGGTCACCAGATCGAAGGTGACGCGCGGTTCACGCCCGGTGTCGCCCGGTGCAGCGACCGAGACGGTCTTGCCTCTGACGGTATAGCCGATCGGGGTCGCCGTGGTGGTCGGCGTCTGTGTGACGGTGAGGGTGGGCGTGGATGTCTGAGTGACCGTCGTGGTCGCGGT
>BJHB01000138.1:0-7708 GCA_014191415.1 Chloroflexota bacterium | reverse complement strand
CAATGAAGACTTCCGCCATCGCACCGGCGCCGATTGGCTCGCCGAGAAGGTACCGGTCCGCCAGGAGCGCCTTTGGGTACGGCCGCCGCCAGAGAACCAGCCTTTCACGCCAGACGACCCGCAAACGCCCCGGCCGTCTGCTTGGGTGTGAGCTTGTTGATCAAGTCCGCATCCGAGGCCACGCAATTGGGGAGACGAACGTCGCGTGAGAGGCAACTCCCCATCCACTGACCCGAACCACGAGGAGGACGTGTCAGCGTGGCATGCAAGGATTGATAAACCGGACGACATTGCCACGCGTCCGCCTTGGCGGCGGGATCAGACGACACGTGTGGCCGGCGGTGCATGCGCATAGCCTTGGTAGAACGTTCTGGAACCTTCATTCGGCGCGGCATGCCGTGTCCACATTCACAGGGGTTCCCGGGACCCGTTGAAGGGGGATTGAGCACTCGTCATCGGTCCAAGGAGGCAAGTGCATCCCGTGCCGCGGCCTGTTCGGCAGCCCGCTTTCCGGTACCTTCGCCGTATCCGAGGATGTCATCGCCAATCCGCACTTCCACACCGAAGCGTTCGGCGTGCACCGGTCCGTCACGTGTCACTACGACGTATTTCGGCGTGTGACCGTTTGTCGCCTGGACAAGTTCCTGAAGACGTCCCTTCACATTTGCCGATTGAAGCTCAAGTGCAATCTCGGCAAGCCGAGGTTCGAGGAGGCGTCGAATGACGGCCCTCGCACCTCTCATTCCTCCATCCGTGTACACGGCAGCAACGATGGCCTCAACGGTTCCGGCAAGGATCCGGAGCCGCCCGCGACCTTCAAGGGTGCCCTCGCCGCGGCTTGCCCTGACGAACCGGGCCAGGCCGATCCCCTCTGCAACCATTGCCAAACCCGTGGTCGAAACCAGGAGGGCACGGAGTGCAGTGAGTTGACCTTCAGGCGCATCTGGAAAGTGCTTGATCAGCATGTCAGCGACCACGAATTGCAGGATTGCGTCGCCAAGGAACTCGAACCGTTCGTTGGACACGACCACGTCAGGCTTGTCTGACGGGTTCTCGTGCAAGTACGAACGATGGGTCAGCGCGACCGTCAGGTGACCCAAGTCCTTGAATCGGATCCCCAGGAGATCTGCGAGCATTGCCTCGTCGAGCCGAAGTTCCGTGGGTGTGAGAAGTCTCGATGTCATCGCCGATCGTCCGGGTTCACTGGTGTCACGCTCCACGAGCGCGTTCGCGAACTATTGCCTTCGAAAGGCTGCCCCGGCTGCGTGGTCCCGGGATAGAACGTGTCGTAGAGAAGCATTCCAATAAGAATGGTGACAACCGTTGCGAGCGCGCCACCCAGAACGAGTGCGGTCGTCCCACGGTCCGGTTCCGGCCACGGTAGTCGGTTGATCACGCCCATCAGCACGACCGCGACCGTCACCCTCATGGTGAACCGGAGTGCCTCTCGAAGGAAGCGGGACAGCATCTCAACCCCCGGGGCCATTGCCGTGGGCCGCGTAACACGCAGGTCGCCAAGCTACCCCGAGCAATAGTCCGTGCGCCCTACCAGTGGCCCTTCGGCCAGTTTAGCACCATGCTGGTGCCCGAAAGCACTACACTGCAACGGCGTATCAGGTCTTGGCGACAAGGTTTTGCCCGGCACAATGACTGTCCGGACGCTTTGCGCTTCTGTCGATAGACTTGAGCAGTGGTTATCGGGGTGTGTCGATTCGAATTGGTGCTTGAAGACAACTGCTCACTGAAGGGCAAGCGCTCAGTGATCCGTCCACTGGTGGCCCATGTGCGACAACGGTTCAATGTCGCGATTGCCGAAGTTGACGACCACGACGACTGGGAACGCGCCGTGCTCGGGTTTGCGGTGGTGTCGACCGACGCGGCCCAGACAAGCCGGATGGTTCAGTCGGTGATTGACTTCATCGATAAGGACGCAGACGCAGCACTCGGTTTCTACGAAGTGGAACACATCCATGCATTCTGACGGCGCCCGGCCACCATTCAGAATTCCTTCGCTGGTCCGGCAAGCGCGAGGCTGACGGCCTGCTCCCACTCAATCGTCGCCCCGCTCGGATCCTCACCTTCGATCGCGTTGCGAAGCCAGAGCAAGAACTCCATGTTGCCGGCTTGACCACGAACCGGCGATGACACGAGTCCGTGGGGAACAAGTCCCAACGTCGCTGCCGCTTGGGCGACGGCATCCAGGACATTGCGGTGGACCGCCGGGTTTCGCACTACGCCTCCCTTGCCCACCTGTGTCGGTCCCGCTTCGAATTGTGGTTTCACCAGTGCCACGATGTCTCCCTGAGGCTCAAGAACACGCGTAACCGCCGGGAGGATTAGGGTCAATGAAATGAAGGCAACGTCGATTGTCACGATTGAACCCAGTTCCGGGAGTGTGGTGAACCTCTGTGACGCCTGTTCATCGGCTGACCCTGCGGTTGGGCCGTGCAGGAACCGGGCATTGACCCCCTCCATGACAACCACGCGGGAATCGGTTCGGAGGGTCCAAGCCAGTTGACCGTGGCCGACATCAATTGCATAGACGCGGGAGATCCCCCGTTGCAGCAACACGTCAGTAAAGCCCCCGGTGCTCGCGCCGATGTCGATACCCACTCGCCCGGACGGATCAATCGAGAAGGCCTCAAGGGCATGAGCCAACTTGAGGCCACCTCGCCCAACATACTTGTGTGGGTTCGAGATTTCGATCTTTGCGTCAGCTTGCGTGGGGGTTGATGGCGCGGTTGCGCGACGACCGTTCACCAGGACTTCCCCGGCCACTATCAGGCGTCGGGCACGCTCCCTGGTAGTTTCAAGACCCCGTGCGACCACAGCCACATCGAGGCGCATGCGCCCTGTCCTCGAGGTGGAGTACGCGCGATCCCCACGGGCAGCGTCCACTGGTATGCCTGCCTGGTCGAGGGACGGTGAAGGCGTCTCCCGTTCGGGGTTCGTCATGCCTCGAAGTGTGCCATCGGGGTTCCTCAACCGGTCGCGACGATGGACCCCGGCCGATCAAGGGTACGTTCGTCGGTGGACTTCTAGCCCATCGCGATCGAGCACGACAACCACGCCGCCACTATCTGGCCAGAAACTTCGCCGGCCGAGGACAACGCGGCGTGGTCCTGGGTCGGACGGCACGCTTGCGCCGCTCAGGAAGGTGATTGAGGTTCCCGGTTCGATTACGAGTCCCGCCGGCAGGGGATGCCGGGTCGTCGAAGTCGCTGAGCGCAGCCCCCAACCCGAAAGATCCTGAGAGGCGGTTCCACGGTTGACCACCACGACCTGTTCGATCCCTCCAATCGCCGCGACTTGCTCGATCTGAATAATTGCACCCGTTGCGCGCATGCCGGCAGTCAATGGAGGGGCGGTCGGGCGGGCGACGCGAGTCACGGTGGGTTCCGCCGTCGGCGCAACTCCAGCGGTTTCGTTCGCAGGGACGACCGGGGTCAGCGTTGGTGTAGCTTGCGATTGGGTGACCGTCGCGATCGGTTTCGACGGGAGCGGTGTACTCGTCACTGGAGGTCCGTAACCCGGTGATGCACCTCCCGGGATCAAGCGCCATCCAACCGACGGCACCGGCCCACGCACCACAAGTTGGTTCCCCACAAGCCGGTCAGGTGCGATGGCGTCGTCCGGCAGCGCACCGCCGAGACGAAGCACAATCCCGACGCGCGCCAAGGCCGGTTCCGCGGGTGTGATCCCATCTTGCGCCAGTTCGTACTCCATCGCGCCACGCTCGAAGCGCTGCCTACACCACTGTCCGTTTCTTAGGAGCGGCGAAGCCGGTAGACCCAAGAGTTCCATGAGCAGCGGTCCGGATGTGTCGGTGTCAATCGGTTCGCCTTTCGAGGATCCTCCAGTCGCCCGGCGGTAGTAGCGATCCCGGATTACTGGGTCAGTGAGCCAGGCCAGACGGTGAAGTGCCTCGGCGGCAGTCAAGGCCAAAGGCACCGCGGTTGGCAGACCGATCTCGGCAAGATAGGGATCGACGCCCGATTGCCGAATGAACTCACCTGCCGGAAGTACGGTCACCTGCTCATCACCCGGACGCCAACCCAAGGTGCCCCGTTCGAACGTCTGGGTGGCCCACCCATCGGCTGTCACCGCTGGTCGGGCGACCGGGTTTCCAAGAACGGCCCTCCCTCCAAATCGTGAATAGGCCGACGCGAACGCGGGCCCAGAAGGCTCATCGACTACCGCGTACCCGGCATTGGGGGCAATTAGGGGATGAAACCATCCATGTGCGATCGGTATGGGCTCGGGGTTGTTGTCGAAGGTGTCCAGGTCACGGAGTGCACTTTCACCGAGCTTCGCTGCGAACGCTTCCGCCAACTTGCCTGACCCGGGATTGGGCAGACCATCCGACTCTGGGGGACCTGAGGGGTCGTCGGCAAGGGCCTCTCCAACCCAGAGAGCGAGAGGACTCACCAGTGTGGCGAGGAGTACCCGACGTCGGTTTTCCCTTGAGATTGGACCCGATGCGGTCGCTGTGGCGAAGGCGTTGGGAGCAGAAGCACTTGGACGTGCGTAGGTTTCGCGGGTACTCATTTTCGGGACGTCCGGCGCGCAGGGTGTTTCGGAATAACGATGTAGGTCCCATTCGCAAGTCAGATGGTGCCGCCACTCTTGGCATTCCTCGCCACGTGCCGTACCGACAGCCTACGCCGGAAAAAGGTCACTTGCAACACCGGCGCAAATGAGGCACTACAATCGCGCTTGGGTTGCGGAACCCGGCTCCCTACGTTGTGCGTGATCTCGCCAACGATTGCTGTTGGGAAACGTCAACGCCAAGTAAACATTTTGTGAACCGTAAACACGGTTGAAACATCGGTTCGGTAGGTTCCATTGGTTTGTGGACGAATTCCACGAAGCGTTGCCAGCGTTGCCGGATTGGATGCAGTCCGGTCGGGTTTAATGTCTGTCTTGAGTCCCATAGTTTTGAACAGCCCGTGTGGGTGGGCAGGAGATTGCAGGTGGGTCTGACACGTCTTTCCTTAGCGAGACCGGTCGCGATTGTGATGCTTTTCGCCGCGCTGATTGTGCTCGGGCTACAGAGTTACGGTCGCCTTGCGGTAGACCGCCTTCCACCAACGAACTTCCCGAGCGTCTCGGTGAATGTCAACTACGCGGGTGCCTCACCGCGAGACATCGAAACGCTGATCGCAATCCCGCTTGAAAAGGCGGTCGCAGGTCTACGAGGCGTGGACACGGTTAGTTCCACGTCGTCGCTCGGGTCGGCGAGGCTCAACATCAACTTCACCGAGGACACGAACCTCGACCAGGCAGCAATTGACGTCGAAAAGCGCCTCGCGGCCGTTCGCAATCAGTTGCCGGCCGATGCATCCGCGCCCTCGGTCGTCAAGGCCGACTTCGGATCCTTCCCGATCATGAATATCGTGATGTCGGGAGGCGGACGTCTCACCACCGCTCAGCTCTACGACCTTGGGATTGAGCAGGTCCAGCCCCAACTTCTCCAGGTCGACGGTGTTGCCGACGTGAGCATTTCTGGTGGGCGCCAACGTGAAATCCAGGTCCGAGTTGACCCGGTGCGTCTTAAGGCGTTCGATATCAGCCTGCAACAGGTGGTGACGTCTCTCGGTAGCGAGAATGTCAACGCACCATCCGGAACCCTGCGGGTAGGGAATGCGGAGCCGAACGTACGGTTCACTGCACTCGCGCAGAGTGTTGCCGACCTCAAGAACATTGTTGTGCAACGAGGCGGCGGTGGTGCCGGTGGTGCGGTGGTGCCCGCGGTCTACGTCAAGGACATCGCCGACGTGGTGGATACCTACGCGGAACAGTCCCGCCTTCAGCGCTTCAATGGCGAGGAGGCGGTCGGGATCACGGTTACCAAGCAGCCTGACAGCAATAGCATCAAGGTCGCCAACGGTGCCCGAGCCGCTATTGAAAGGGTGCAGCGAAGTGCACCCCAAGGTGTTTCTTTCCGGATCGCCAATGACACGACCAAGTACACACGTGAAGCACTGAACGACGTTCAGGTTGACCTCGAGCTCGCGATCATCATCACTGGCGCAGTCCTGATGGTCTTCCTTCATTCGTGGCGGAACACCATCATCGTTCTACTGGCAATCCCAACGTCGCTGATCAGCACCTTTCTGGTGATGTACTTCATTGGGTTCACCCTCAACCTGATGAGCCTTCTTGCTCTCGCACTGCTGATCGGAATCCTCGTCGATGACAGCATCGTGGTTCTGGAAAACATTCATCGACACCTCGGGCTCGGAGAGACCCCGATGGTCGCCGCCTTGCGAGGGAGGTCGGAGATTGGACTGGCGGCTATCGCCATCACGCTTCTCGACGTTGTGGTGTTTGCCCCAATTGCATTCGTGAACGGCAACATCGGAAGCCTGTTCAGGCAGTTCGGCCTGACCATTGCCATCGCGACGCTCTTTTCGCTCCTCGTCTGCTTCACATTGACACCGATGCTCGCCTCCCGGTGGCTGAAGGAGCATGAGCGAGATGGAGACGATGAAGGCACGGTCGCAGCGTTCACGGGTGGCTTCACCGCAACGGCGGCGGGCATCTACGGCGCACTTGCCTTTCAGGGCGACAGGTTCGCGGGACAGACCGTTCCGGTGCCGGCTTGGATCACGAATTTCATCAACAGTGCCACGGGTGTGCAAGCGACTTCAGGTGGGGGGTTCGGCGCAGCTCCGGGCGCAGCAGCTCCGGGGCAGACATTGGCGGTGGGAGGGCTCGTTGCGCTCGGGATAGGGATCGCACTTTTCCCTGTTGGTTGGTTTGTCCTCCGGCCGATCGCCCGGATTGTGATGCGCGTGTTTCCGCGTGTGTGGGATGCCGGGTACGGCGTCATCGCCCGTGGGTACGGAGCCATCCTCCCCGGGGTCATTCGCTTGCGGTTCCTTGTGGTTCTTGCCGGCATGGGCATGCTCTGGGGAACCGTGGCAATGGTTCAGGGCAACTTTGTTGGCTCCGAGTACGCACCGCTCGAGGATGAGAACCAGATCTCAATGTCCCTGCGTATGCCGCCCGGGGCCACCCTTGAGGCGACAGATCGCGTAACGCAGCAGGTTGAGAGCATCGTCATGGACAAGAACCGCTTCCCCGAAGTGAAGTCGGTGTTCACTTCGGTTGGTGGCGGTGGGGGCGGGTATGGTGGCGGTGGCGGTGGCGGACGTTCCAGCAACTTGGCGATCGAGCTAGTTGACCGAGGCACGCGGTCTCGGACCGTCTGGGATATCCAGACCGAACTTCGTTCGCTCGGCGCGGGGTTGCCTGACGTGACGGTCGGTACGAGCCTACCCGCCGCATTGGGCGGAGGCGGCGGAGGCGGTGGAAACGTCAGCGTCCGTGTTCTCGGGCCAGATCCGGAAGTGCTCGGGCGGATCGCAGACCAATATGAAGCACTTCTTAGACGGACGCCCGGGATTGCCGAAGTATCGAATTCCGGCCAGTCAGGCGTACCTGAATTGCGCGCGACAGTTCGGCGAACCCAGGCATCCGACCTGGCGGTCACTAGCACGACGGTGTCGCAGGCGATGCGGACGGCCATTCAGGGGACGGTAGCTACTCAACTTCGCGTCCAGGACCAGGCACAGGCGGATGTTCGTGTGCTTGTTGGACGTGACCAGTCGGGTACACCGCTTAACATCGAGGATGTGCCAATTCTCACCACACGAGGAGTTCTGGTTAGGTTGGGACAGGTTGCGACCATTGAGAGTGCGAC
>BJHB01000137.1:0-7712 GCA_014191415.1 Chloroflexota bacterium | reverse complement strand
TGACGACCCCCCACCTGGCGTGTTTCCGGTAGCGTCAGAATCGAGTTCACAGTAGTCAATGTCCGCAGAGCCGTCGCTTTCGCCACTTGGGTTTGCATGTGAAGCCACCTCCTCGGGCGAACCCTCCGGTGCCTCCTCAAGATCATCCGCCCAATCTGGCAACCCGAATTGGCGTGGTCGACGCAGGAGCTGCATCATCGTTCGCCGAACGTCTGCATCCGACTGTCCGGAAAGTTCGGTCGTGTCCCCAAGGATGTCATCCCATTGCCCTAGGTATCCCCGGAAGGCATTGACATCTCCTGCAACCAGGACCAGGCGCAAGCCACGCGCGAAATCGCGCACCTGCCCGGACTGCCCGTCGCGTACCCCGTCGGTCATCACGGCTACGACCATGGTACCCGCCGCCGCGTCCTACCCGAGACCCAATTCCATGCCACGCCCGACTGGCACACTTCCCTGATGAACGCTCCAACCACGCCACCGGACCGCACGAACGCTGAACGCTTGGGCGCAGCCAGTCTGGCTGCCGGGGCGGTCAAGGATGGGATGGTGATCGGGTTCGGGACGGGTCGGGCCGCCGAAGCCGCCCTGACGATTCTCGCCCGACGTGTCTACGAGGGCCTGAAGGTCTCCGGCATCCCAACGTCGATCGCGACCGAGGCCCATGCGCGCGCCCTCGGCCTGCCCCTCACGGACCTGAGCGCGCATCCTTCCCTCGACCTGACCATTGACGGCGCCGACGAGGTCGATCCTGCACGCAACCTGATCAAGGGCGGCGGCGCGGCACTCTTTCGCGAAAAGGTTCTGGCGGCCGCCAGCGACCGCCTGATCATCGTGGTCGACTCCACCAAGTTGGTCGCAAGACTGGGGTCGACGCGGGGCGTACCCGTCGAGGTGCTGCCCTTCGCAACTGGTGCGTGCATCCGTCAGATCGCGGAAATGGGTGGCGAAGCCATTGTCCGCACGAAGAACGAATCTCCCGTCGTCACCGACAACGGTAACTGGGTGCTCGACGTGACGTTTGACGCCGAGGCCATGGCAAATCCTCGAGCCTTGGACACAGCAATGCGCGCCATACCCGGGGTCATCATCACTGGCCTCTTCTGGTCCTTCAACGCGACCGTCGTTGTCGGAACCCAATGGGGAACCGAGGTCCTCGGTCCTCCGCTTTAGTGCCCGTTATTCAAATGCCGGTGGCGCCTGCACCGTTCTGAGCAATAGCGCACCTCGTCCCACACGGTCAGCCACTTCTTGCGCCATTCAAACGGTCGGCCACACGTGAGACACACCTTGGTAGGCAACTGTCCCTTCCGTCTCGCTGCGGGAAGGGTCTGATGACGGTTTTTCACGAGTCCCCACCACTCAGATCGAGTGTCAGTTGCGGCGCATTCATAATTGGCGCCCGGTCGTGAGTTGCCTGTGGGGCCACGGCCCTGGATGATCGTCCGCGCAACGGCACCGATGATTGCTTGCGGCTCCCGTGCCTGATCAGGATCGCACGGGCCTCGGATCGAAAGGCATCACCACGACGCACGGCCCAGACGCGTTCGCGTGCGCGCCGCGCTGCGGCTTCGTGGTCGACAATCGGCGAGGGGTAGTCGGTACCGATCACGCACGAGACGAGGTTCTGCATGTCCTCGGGCATCCGCCACGGTTCGTGGATGAAGCTGCGGGGAACCCCGCGTAATTCCGGGATCCATCGGCGAATGAACGTTCCTTCGGGATCCTGATCGGTCGATTGCTTCACGGGATTGTAAATGCGGACCGTATTCGTTCCCGTGGTACCACTTTGCATCTGCATTTGTGGCCAATGGATGCCCGGCTCATAGTCAGTGAAAAGCCTCGCCAAATGCAGACCGGTCTCGCGCCAGTGCAACCACAATTGGTAGGACGCAAACGCGACGAGCATTGCGCGCATGCGGAAATTGATCCATCCGGTCGAGGCAAGTGATCGCATGCATGCATCGACAAACGGGAACCCCGTGCGACCCGCCGCCCACGCCCGAAAGAGCGTCTGGTCAAACTCATTCTCACGGAGACCGTCGTAGGCCCGATGGAGGTTTGCAAACTCCAGGGAAGGGGAAGCCTCGAGTTTCTGGATGAAGTGGCAGTGCCAATGAAGACGCCCGATGTATGCCCGAAGTGCCGTGGCCTGGGCGCCTCGGACTTCCGCCGGCATGGCTTTCACCTCGGCCAGCCTTCCCCACGTCGCCTGCGCCACTTCACGCATCGAAAGCGTGCCGTACGCAAGGTGCGCGGATAGCCGGGAGCAGGCCGTGTCCGCGGTCAACGGACTCGACATCTTGCGGTGGTAGGTTGCGCCACGATCATTCAGGAACGAGCTCAAGAGGTCAAGCCCGGCTAAGCGTCCACCCGGCTGCCTCCCGGGACAATCGTCCGGCGCGAGACCAAGATCGGAGACACCCGGTATCGAACCCGGGTCAAGGCCCGGCAGGGACCGGACCGCCACGGGCGCTGGAATAATCGGTGTGCGCATCTTCCGATCCCAACGCGATGCCCAACCATCACGCGTTCTGCGTGGACGCTCCACCCCGGACTGAGGAAACTCGTGCCACGGAACCGCATGGCCACGCGCCCACGACGCAACTTCCTTGTCACGCGAGTACGTCCACCCGTTCCCGGTCTCCTCATGTGACGAGAGCCCGGATATGCCGACCTGCCGGTGCAACCGATCTAGGAGCGACACCGTGTCACCGATCCGAACCACCAGCGTGCCCCCAATCGACAGGAGGTCATGCCTCAACTCCTGAAGTGACTCCTGGATGAAGAGCCACTGGCGGGCGGACGCGCAGGTTTGCGCCCACAGGTCCGGTTCGGCGATATAGAGGCAGACTACCGGGGCCCCGGTTGCAACCGCAGCAATGAGAGGAAGGTGGTCGACGATCCTCAGATCACGCTTGAACCAGACCACCTCAACCATGTGGAATCCCTCAACTCGGCCACAGCATCGCAGGGATGGGGAAGCACTGGCGTCCGGGACAAGTCCCCTCGTATCGCAACCCCGTACGCTTTGCCAATGAATCCTCCCGAAGAAGCCGTTGGATCTTCACTACGCCGCGCCGTCGTGATCGGTGCCGGACCGGCCGGACTGTCCGCAGCCTCCCGTCTCGCGCGCGCAGGCGTCGATGTGACGGTCCTCGAAAAGAGCCGTGGCATCGGCGGGCGGGTTGCAACTCGGCGAACACGCGACGGACTTGCATTCGACCACGGGGCACAATTCGTCACTGCGCGCGGCGCCTCGTTCGGCGCATTCCTGCAGGGGGCGTCCGAGATCGGATGTGCGTCGGAATGGAACCCGATCACCGATCCATCCCGGTTCCGTGTCGCCACCGGTTCGACCGACCCCGCCCTGCCGGGACCAGCTTCACACTGGTTTGTCGGAACCCCCGGGATGTCCTCGCTGTTCAAGAACCTCGCTGCCGGATTGACGATCCGAACCGAGGTGACCGTGACACAGGTGGACCTTACCGAACACGAGGTATGGGTAGACGCGATCGAATCCGATCACGGCCCACACCGTAGCGGCCCATTCGGCGCGGCGATCATTGCTATTCCGGCAGCCCAAGCCAGCGCAGTTGCCGGGCACCTTGACGGTGTCGCCGCTTCACTCGCAAGGGTTGTCATCACCCCATGCTGGGCACTGATGCTGGCCTTCTCTGGCGACCTGCAGATGCCATCGGACGTGTTCCGTCGGTCCGAAGGCCCAATCGCATGGGTTGCTCGAAATACGTCCAAGCCCGGGCGCGCGCCGGACGTCACCACACTCGTGGTCCACGCATCGCCGGAGTGGACCCGCGAGCATCTCGAAGACGATCCGGGTACCGTCGCCACTCAGCTGTTCGACGCGCTGCCAGCGGTCGTTGGAAGGACATTGCCCGATCCGCAGCACGCCGTCTCCCACCGATGGCGGTACGCCCAGACCGCAGTACCCCTTGCCGCGCCGTTTCTCGAAGCGGTCAACGGGCCGGTCCTCATCGGGGGTGACTGGGTGACCGGGGCCCGAGTCGAAGCCGCATGGGACAGTGGCGAAGCGATGGCCTTGCGCCTGCTCGGCCAGTAAGCCCAATTCTTGCGCTTTGGGCCTAACCCTGCATGTACGCCAGGATGCCACCCATGAGCACACAGTTCAGGATGTCGTTCCCAACCTCAAGCGCCCACACGCCGAACCCATGCCCACCGAACAGGCGGTGGCCCAACGGGGCAGTTGCAGTGAACCCCACCCCGGCAACAAGCCCTACGATAAGTCCATCTACGACCCCGAATGACGTCGCAATCCCGGCGCGGATCGCCAGATTGATCACCACCGCCGTTGCGCCCGCCTGAACGAGCTGTGCGACGAAGGTCGACCCAAAGACGACCCCCATGGACAGGTTGCCACCGGGGTTCGTGGTCGATCCCGGTTCGTGACCCATAAGACGCCACCATAGTGGGAAGAAGGTCTTCGGACCAAACCACAACCCACCCGAAACCGTTCCCACAACGCCGGCAACAACAACGCCGATCCAATTGATTCCGTCAAGCATTCGCACGACTCCGAACGTTGCAATCGCCGCCCCTCACGGGAGGTGCGCCGTATCGCCGATTGGGAAACAACCGGGACCAACCCATGGTTTCCTTGACAGGATCTCCCACTCCTAGGCGAGGCCATCCAGGAACGTCTCGGCCTCCGCCAAGACGGCCGCGCGTCGGTCTGCATTCCACGTGCCAAGGGTTCGGTACGGCATCGCCATGCGCGGGTTTCCCTTCAGGATGTCCTCATTCCGGATGAGAAAGGCCCAGTACAGGTAATTGAAAGGGCACGCCGTCGGCCCGGACTTCGCCTTTACGTCGTAGCGGCACCCCCCGCAGTAGTCCGACATGCGGTCGATGTAGGCCCCAGAAGCCGCGTATGGCTTCGACGCAATGATCCCACCGTCGGCCCAAGTCGCCATCCCATGAGTGTTCGGCAGCTCGACCCACTCGAAGGCATCGGCAAAGACCGCGAGGTACCACGCCTCCACGTCAGCGGGACGCACCCCGGCTAACATCGCGAAATTGCCTGTGACCATCAATCGCTGGATGTGGTGCGCATAGGCATGGCGACGCACCTGATCCACGGAATCCGCGAGGCATCGCATCGGGGTCTGCGCCGTCCAATAGAAATCCGGTAGCGGGCGTGACGCACCAAGTGCGTTCGACGCCGCGTATTCCGGACCGAGGTGCCAGTACATCCCGCGAACGTACTCGCGCCAACCAAGCACCTGCCGCACGAACCCCTCCACAGCATTCAGTGGCGCACGCCCGGCACTGAATTCCGCCTCGGCGGCATCGCAGACCTCGCGGGGCAGCAGCAGGCCAACGTTGAGGTATGGCGAGATTGTCGAGTGGAACAGGAATGGCGCGCCGTGCCTCATCGCATCCTGGTAGTCACCAAACGATGGCAGGCAGGTCATCAGAAAGTCATCAAGGACGACCAAGGCCTCGTCACGCGCTACCGCCCACCCGAATGGTTCGAGATCGCCAAAGCCGTGCGGGAACCGCTCAGCGACGAGATCGATGACTTCCCGCGTCATCACGTCTGGAGCCGGTCGAGTCCGTGCCGGCGTCGGTAGGCGCGACGGCAAGGCACGACGGTTCTCGGCATCGAGGTTCCACTGGCTCCCAACCGGGTCGGCACCATCCATCAGGATGCCCGTCTCTCGGCGCATCTCCCGGTAGAAGAACTCCATCCGGTACGTCTTCCGGCCGCTCGCCCATCGATCAAACCTCGCGTGTGACGCGATGAACCGGTTGTCCTCGCGCATCTCCACCGGGATGCCAAGGGAGGCCTCCCAAGACTCAATGAGCCGTCGAACACGCCATTCCCCGGCCTCGGTAACGATCAGTCGCGTTGCCTCGTGGCGCGCAACGGCCCGCGCAACCTCGCCAGTAAATGTGCCCGTGTTTGCAGGGTCATCAAGCCGGACATAGTCGACCCGGACCCCATCGGCACGCAACTCCTCGGCGAAGTGGCGCATCGCCGCGAGGATGAACACCAGCTTTTGGCGGTGATGGGGGACGTAAGTCGCTTCCTCCTGCACCTCAACCATCAGGACGACCTGCGCGGGGTCTCCCGGAAGAAGGTCGGACAGAGAGGAAAGGCCTCGTGTGAGTTGATCCCCAAGGACGAGCCGGACGGTAGTCATACCCAAAGTATCGGCCATTCCCGCAGCAGGACGTGGTCTGGCCTGAATCAGGAACTGAAGCTGTGCCCGCCTGCGAAGGGCCGCGCAGGTCTCATGAGCGTGAGTACACCCGACGCGGTGCGATCAGCGAAACATCGGGCACCCTCAAGGCACATGCCGGGCCGAAGAACGCCGAAATCCGTGGAGATGCGTCGTGCACAGTCACACGGACTCGGAGAGCTAGAAGCCTGGGGAAAGGCCAGCCAGACTGCGTTGCCAGGCACCGCGACGGTGGAGCCAGAGCAAGGCGCCGGCAGTCGCGATCGGAACGCCATCCGGGCAGACGGCACTGATCAGACGCCAAAGCGGAGCGGCCGAGTTCACCACGGCGTCGGTCGACGCCTCCAAGGCACGGTGGTAGCCGAGAGGTTCGGGAGATACGAGGACCGCCTCCGGCGACCACCGCGCACCGCCAATGAGCGCCACGCACGCGCTCACGAACGCCTGCACCACCCGTCGATCCAACGTTCCGTTGCTCTGCCGGAACTCGATGATGTCCTTTTCACGCGAACCCACGTCCGTCAGGTTCAAGGCAGCTTGCCTCGACGATCCAGCCCCGTCGAATGACTGCGCCGGTTCATCGAAGGTCCAATAGCCGTCACGCCGTGGTGGCGAGTGCCGATAGATGAATGGTTGTCCTCGGTGGCACCCTCCCTCGGCACTTGCCATGCGGAAGAGAACATCCTCGAAGCACGCATTGGCAAGTACTGCGAGGCGGGTAATCCGCGTCAGGAACGCGTCCTGCCTGCCTTTCGCCGACGCAGCATCATCCCCGTCCCGCAACGCATCAGCAGCGAAGTGCACATGAAAGCCGCATTTCCCGCTCACGTCGGCCCCGCATGCACGCAAGACATCGAGAACTGTCGAAACCTGTTCCCATGTCTCCGGCGTATCAGAAAGAGCCGGAGACACGACTTCCCCACCAAGTGGGAAGGATGTGCCTGGCCACGCCTCGCTGCCGCCAAGTTCCCAAGTCAAGGCCGGATCAAATTCAACCGTCCATGACGCAGGCGACCGGGGTGTGTGGCGCCGTCGTGGTCCCGCAACCGCCGTGATGCCTCGTGCGTGCAATTCACTCGCGATCCGCTCGCGATTTGCCGCTCCGAATTCAATTTCCAAGCCAAACGTCCACGTCTGCGTGATATCGCGACGCGACGGCCAAAGTCCGAAGACTTCCTCAGTCCGGTAGAGAGCGGTTAAGTCCTCGGACACACCTTGGCGATTCAGCCACCAGTAAACCGGCGCCGCATCCTCAGGCAGGCACACAAGAGAGTCGTCAACTGTCTCAAAATAGTTGAAGGGCTGAGCCGCGGAGGCACCGGGTTCCTGTGACGTGCCAATGGCACCTGTCATGAATCCCACCCTCAAATTAGCGTGTCAGCGTGACTCACGGGTACCGTGTCTCATTACCATGACACGAAGAAACCGTTTCTTGATACTGCACGGCCCCAATCTCAATCTTCTTGGAACCCGTGAGCCTGGCATCTA
>BJHB01000136.1:0-7718 GCA_014191415.1 Chloroflexota bacterium | reverse complement strand
CACCGCTCGCCGGGCAGCCCTTCATTCAATGTCGACGCGCCAAACCTCTCGACACGCGCCACGATCACCCTGGGAGCGCCGGCGCCCTCGCCGGCCCATCGGTTCATACCTAGCCCCACCACCGGGCAGGTCAACCAAGCCCCTCTCGCCTGCCCGCCAATCATGCAATGCCGACGCGCCAAATCTCTCGACACGCGCCACTCCGGAAGACCCTGCCGGCGCCGGCGCTCACAGGTCACCCCACCCCATCAGGTGACATCAACCTTGAACCAACACCATCTTTTGCTTCGCGTTGCCCCCACCCAACCCGAATGCCACGGTCACGGGTACACGACAGGCACGAACCGTTGCTTTTCGAATGGCATCCGCTGGTAGTTAGTCTCGGCCGGCCGTGGGGGAAGCGGCACCTCCGGCGGTTGTAGATCCTCGTACGGGATCTGCGACAGCAGGTGGCTGATGCAGTTCAGACGCGCCTTCTTCTGGTCAACCGAATTTACTACCCACCACGGACTGTGCTCCGTGTCGGTCGCCTCAAACATCGCATCCTTCGCCCGCGAGTATTCATTCCATCGCATGCGGGTCTCGATGTCCATCGGACTGAGTTTCCACCGCTTCATCGGGTCACTCATCCGATCCTGGAACCGCTTCTCCTGTTCCTCGGCACTGACCGAGAACCAGTACTTGATCAGCAGGATGCCCGAGTTGGTCAGCATCTCCTCGAATAGCGGCGCGGTCCGAAGGTACTCGTGATACTCGGCGTCGGTGCAAAAGCCCATCACCCGTTCGACGCCGGCGCGGTTGTACCAGGACCTGTCGAACAGCACCATCTCACCGGCCGCCGGCAGGTGCGTCACGTACCTCTGGAAATACCACTGAGACCGCTCGCGATCCGTCGGCGTGCCGAGTGCCACCACGCGGCAGATGCGCGGGTTCAAGGGTTCGGTGATGCGCTTGATCGTGCCACCCTTGCCCGCCGTGTCACGCCCCTCGAAGATCACACAGATCTTCATCTTGCGCGCCTTCACCCACTCCTGGACCTTCACCAGTTCCAGTTGCAGCCGCTTGAGTTCTTCCTCGTAGTCATACTTCTTCGACTTCGAGACCTTATCTTTCTTGCCCATGACAAACCTCATTGACCATAACGATCTGCACTCGCGCGACCGCCGGTCATTCCTGATCGGCAATGTACCACGCCACCCCAGAACCCCTGCCGGGACGCCTCGTGGTACCGTCCGCCTCTATCCATGCCATTTGAAACCCTTGTCGCCCTCGTTATCTTTGCCGCCGTCACCTCGGTCACTCCTGGCCCGAACAACGCCATGGTCCTCGCCTCCGGCGTCCACTTCGGTTTCCGTCGCACCATCCCCCACATGGCCGGAATTGCACTTGGCTACGGCGTCATGCTGGCCATCATCGGCGCCAGTGTCGGCACTGCAATGTCCGTATCACCTCTGGTCGAAGTCGCCATGCGCCTTGCCAGCGGTGCGTGGATGGTCTGGGTGGCGTGGTCACTCGCCCGCAGTACCGATGCCGGTCAGGACGCCGCCCGCATCCGCCCGATGACCTTTATGGAAGGTGCCCTCTTCCAGTGGGTCAATCCCAAGGGATGGGTGCTTGCCATCTCCTCGATGTCCCTGTTCACGAAGTCCGGCGACCTCGTCACAGACATCGCCATCGTCGTGGCCGTCTACGTCGTGACCTGCCTGCCGTCATCCAGCATCTGGACGGCCTTCGGGGTTAGCCTGCGACGCTTCCTAGAGGTGCCGTGGCGGTTACGCGCCTTCAACATCTCGATGGCAATCCTCCTCCTGGCCTCCACCTTGCCCCTGATCTTCGAACCGGTCTGAGACCGCGGCCGCCCGTCCCATCGTTGATTGCCATTGGGTGCCATGGGGCGTGTGCTGAACCCGGGCGTCCACTGGCCGGATCCCGACCAGGACGCGCCTATACTTTGTCCTTGGGCCATCTTCCTGCCATTGGCCGAACCGACGCGCAGACAACCATGGCGGGGAAGTGTGGTAGGGGATCCCGATGCCCGATTTCCAGCTTGTCTCCGAGTTCCAACCCGCCGGCGACCAGCCCGTCGCCATCCAGCAACTCTCTGACGGCATCAATCAGGGGCACCGCTACCAGACCCTCCTCGGAGCAACCGGGACCGGCAAGACCTATACCGTCGCCTCGGTGATCGCCCGGCTTCAGCGACCCGCCCTGATCCTCGCCCCGAACAAGACCCTTGCCGCCCAGTTGTACAGCGAGTTCAAGGAGTTCTTCCCCAACAACGCGGTGGAGTATTTCGTCTCCTACTACGACTACTACCAACCGGAGGCGTACATCCCGCGGTCGGATACGTACATTGAAAAGGAAAGCACGGTCAACGAAGAGATCGAGAAGTTGCGCCTCTCCGCAACCCGGTCCCTGTTCGAACGCCGTGACGTCCTGATCGTGGCCTCGATCTCGTGCATCTACGGCCTCGGTTCACCCGAGGATTACGGCAGCGTCGTCGTCAAGATCCGCCAAGGCGAGGTCCGTCGGCGCGACCGACTCCTCCGGTTCCTGAACGACATCCAGTACGACCGCAACGACATGAACTTCATCCGGGGCAAGTACCGCGTGCGCGGCGAGGTCCTGGAGATCTTCCCCGCTTACGACGACGATGCCGTCCGGATCGAGTTCTTCGGTGACGAGATCGACCGCATCGTCCGCGTCGACCCCCTCACCGGCGAGGTCCTGGCGATCCTGACCGAGATTGATATCTACCCGGCACGCCACTTCGTCACGCCGGCCGAGAAACTCGAACGCGCGGTCCTCCAGATCCAGGATGAACTCGCCGAACGTCTGGAAGTCCTGAACACCCAAGGGAAACTGATCGAGGCACAGCGGTTGCAGCAACGGACCAACTTCGATCTCGAGATGCTTCGCGAAACCGGCGTCTGCCTCGGCGTCGAGAACTACGCCCGCCACCTGGCCGGACGCCAACCGGGGGATACCCCCTGGACCCTGATGGACTACATGCCCGACGACTTCCTCTTCTTCATCGACGAGTCGCACGTCGCCGTCCCGCAGTCGCGCGGGATGTACTTCGGCGACCGGGCGCGCAAGGAGACGCTTGTCGACTACGGCTTCCGCCTGCCCAGTGCCATGGACAACCGCCCTCTCACCTTCGATGAGTTCCAGACCCACATGCGTCAGGTCGTCTTCGTCTCGGCGACCCCCGGTCCATACGAAAAGGAACATTCCCAGCAGATCGTCGAACAGTTGATCCGGCCGACCGGTCTCCTCGACCCATTGATCGAGGTGCGCCCAACCGCCGGACAGATCGACGACCTCCTCGGCGAGATTCGCATCCGTGTCTCCCGTGGCGAACGCGTCCTCGTCACCACCCTCACCAAGCGCATGGCCGAGGACCTCTCGGAATACCTCGCCGAGATGGGAGTGAAGGTCCACTACCTCCACTCCGAAGTGGAGACCATGGAACGCATCGAAATCCTGCGCGACCTGCGCCTGGGTGTCTATGACGTGGTCGTGGGGATCAACCTCCTGCGCGAAGGTCTGGACCTACCCGAGGTCAGCCTCGTGGCGATCCTGGACGCCGACAAGGAGGGATACCTGCGTTCGGAAACTTCCCTGATCCAGACCTCGGGACGCGCCGCCCGGCACGTCGACGGGCGTGTCCTGATGTATGCCGACCGCATGACGGGTTCCATGGATCGTGCCATCGGCGAGATGCAGCGCCGTCGCGCCAAGCAGGAGGCGCACAACGAAGCGAACGGCATCGTCCCCGCCGGCATCCGCAAGGCCATCCGCGACATGGGTGACCGCCTGCGTGGCGTGGCCGAGGCAACCGCGACGTACAACGCCACCGGCCCCGGCAGTCGCACTCCCGACGCGCCGACGATCTCTCCCGACGAGATCTCACAGGTCATCGCCGGACTCGAGAAAGAGATGCAGGTCGCCGCGAAGTCGATGGAGTTCGAACGCGCCGCCCTCCTGCGCGACCAGATCTACGAACTGCGTGCCATCCTGTCCAGTCCAGACAACCCCCTGGGCACACTGGCAACGTCAGGCAATGGCAGTCAGGTTGCCATTGCGACCGCCAGTCGCGCCGCCCGCAGTCCCGGACGCTACGGCAACCGCAAGCGCCGCTAGCCTTCGCCCGCCCCAGCATTCCTGACCGCATTCATTTCATGGGACCCCGCCTTGCCCCAGGTACGTGACGCCTGACGGGGCAGATCACCACGCACCAACTGGCGACGCCAAAAACGGCGGGCCGGGGTGCCCACAGACCGGGATATGGAAGGCGACGGTGGAACGGAGGCCATGGGATTCCTCCCACCCCCGTACACTTCTGAAGAATTCGTTATGTCACCTGATCCCGAAACCACCACAACCACCACCGAACCCGTCACACCAGCGAACGTCATTTCGGTCCGCGGTGCCCGCGCCCACAATCTCAAGAACATCGATATCGACCTGCCCCGAAACAAGCTGGTCGTCATCACCGGCCTGTCCGGTTCGGGCAAGTCGTCCCTCGCGTTCGACACCATCTTCGCCGAGGGCCAACGACGCTTCGTCGAAAGCCTCTCGGCCTACGCCCGCCAGTTCCTTGGCCAGCTTGACAAGCCCGATGTCGACCGCATTGATGGACTTTCACCCGCCATCGCCATCGACCAGAAGTCCGTATCTCGCAACCCACGATCGACGGTCGGCACCGTTACCGAAATCTACGACTACCTGCGCCTCCTCTACGCCCGCGTCGGTATTCCCCATTGCCCCCAGTGCGGGCGTCGCGTCGAGTCGCAGACCGTCTCGCAGATGGTTGACGCCATTTCCGCCCTGCCCGCCGGCACGCGCCTGATCCTGCTTGCCCCGGTCTGGCGCGGACGCAAGGGCGAGGGCAAGTCGGTCATTGATGACGCCCGCGCCGGAGGATTCGCCCGCATCCGGGTTGACGGCACCATCCACGCCGTTGATGAGGTTCCCGAGATAGACGCCAAGCGCGTCCATGACATCGAGATCGTCGTTGACCGCCTCGTCGCCGGGCCGGACCTTGGCAACCGCCTTGCCGATTCCCTGGAGACCGCCCTCAAGCTTGCAACCGGTCAGGTACTCGTCCACGTGATACCCGCCGCCAGCGCCTCCCCCGTCGCGCAGACCCCTTCTTCCCCCTCCCGCGTCGGGAGAGGGGTCGGGGAGGTAGGCGGGATCGACGGGCGTGTCGGCGAAGGGAGTCCGCGGGCCTACGACCTCCTGTTCTCCGAGAAGTTCGCTTGCGTGCCGTGCGGGATCTCCTTCGACCCGCCCGAGCCTCGCAGTTTCAGCTTCAACAGTCCGCACGGCGCCTGCCCGGACTGCACTGGCCTCGGCACAACCCTTGAGATCGATCCCGACCTGGTGATCCCTAACCGTCACCTTTCGTTCGAGGAAGGGGCCATCGCGCCGTGGCCTCACGACCGTGACAGTTACACCCTGTTGCTTGTGGCCGCCGTCGGTCGTGCAGCCGGCTTCACCATGAAACAGGCCGTGGACACCCTCACCGAGGATCAACTGGCCCTCATCCTGTACGGATCCTCCCGCGGACGCGCTGGCCGTGGCAGGGGTGCGCGGGGCATCGGACGCGTCAGCGAAACACGCATCACCTTCGAAGGCGTGATTCCCAACCTCCAGCGACGCTACTCCGAGACCCAGTCGGCAACCGTCAAGGAGGAGATCGAACGCTACATGATGAGCCGGCCGTGCCCTGCCTGCGAAGGTGCACGACTGAAACCTGCCAGTCGCGGCGTGACGATCAGTGACGACAACATCGCGCGGACCGTCGCCCGGACCGTCCTTGAGGCCGATGCATTCTTCCGTGACCTGGAACCGACCCTCGGTCCGCGTGCCGGGGCAATCGCACGTCCGATCCTCAAGGAAGTGCGCGCGCGACTGGGATTCCTGCGCGATGTCGGACTCGGCTACCTCACCCTCAACCGCGCCTCGGGCAGCCTCTCCGGTGGCGAGGCACAGCGCATCCGCCTGGCAACGCAGATCGGGTCCGGCCTGATGGGTGTCCTCTACATCCTTGATGAACCAAGCATCGGCCTGCACCAACGCGACAACGACCGCCTCATCGCCACGCTGCAGCGGTTACGTGACCTCGGCAACACCCTGCTTGTGGTGGAACACGACGAGGACACCATCCGCGCCGCCGACTGGGTTGTCGATATCGGCCCGGGTGCCGGTGAACATGGCGGGCGCATCGTCGCCGCCGGCACACCCGCCGAGATCATGGCCCACCCGGATTCCCTGACCGGTGCGTACCTGTCCGGACGGCGAGTCATTCCCGGCCCTCTTGCACGCCGTCCCGGCAACGGCAAGGTGATGACGATCCGTGGTGCGCGCACTCACAACCTCCGGAATGTGGATGTCTCCATCCCGCTTGGTTGCCTGGTTGGCGTCACCGGTGTCTCCGGGAGTGGCAAGTCCAGCCTGATCACCGACATCCTCTACAAGCGCCTTTCGCAAGTGATCCACCGGGCCCATGCACGTCCCGGCGACCATGATGGGATCGACGGCATTGAACACCTCGACAAGGTGATCGACGTCGACCAGTCACCGATCGGGCGCACCCCCCGAAGCAATCCCGCCACCTATGCCGGCATGTTCACGACCATCCGAGAGACCTTTGCACGCGTTCCCGAATCCCGCGTGCGGGGCTACACCGCCGGACGCTTCTCATTCAATATCAAGGGAGGCCGGTGCGAGGCGTGCCAAGGCGAAGGAATCATCCAGATCGAGATGCACTTCCTGCCTGACGTCTATGTCCCCTGCGAGGTGTGTGCCGGCAAGCGCTACAACCGCGAGGCCCTGGAGATCCTGTTCAAGGGCAAGACCATCGCCGACGTCCTGGAGCTGACCGTCACCGAAGGCCTCGGGTTCTTCGCCAGCATTCCCGCGTTGCGCAACAAGTTGCAGACGCTTGTGGATGTCGGGCTTGGCTACGTACGCCTTGGCCAACCGGCGACGACCCTTTCCGGAGGCGAGGCGCAACGCCTGAAACTTGCCACCGAACTGTCGCGTCGTGCGACCGGCCGGACGATGTACATCCTCGACGAACCGACCACCGGCTTGCATGTCGCCGACGTGGAGAAGCTGCTCGGCGTGTTGCACCGTCTGGTGGAGACCGGCAATACCGTGGTGGTGATCGAACACAACCTCGATGTCATACGCGCCTGCGACTGGTTGATTGACCTCGGCCCCGACGGTGGCGATGCCGGCGGCGAGGTCGTCGTCACGGGCACCCCGGAAACAGTCGCAACCTGCCCCACCTCCCACACCGGCCACTACCTCTCGCGGATGTTCGCGCGGGAGTGATGACTGGAGGTGCCGATGGAGCGTGCGATCCCAATCCTGCCCGTCGACGACTTGCGTGAGGCGCGCGAGTTCTACGTCGACAAACTTGGGTTCACGCCGACATTCGAGAACAGCGACGACGGTCGTACAGGCTTGCTAGGTATCGCCCGCGGGACAATCGCGATCACGCTTGACTGCCCGATGTCGGGGCACCGGCGCAATACGTGCGTTTCGCTGGAAGTCTCGGACGCCGATCAATACTTCCGCGAGTGGAGCTCCCGTGTCCCGCTCAGTCGTCCTCCGCACGATGAACCTTGGGGTGCGCGGACATTCGACCTGCAAGATCCCTTCGGCAACACGATCTTCGTCATGGGGCCATCCTCGACCGC
>BJHB01000135.1:0-7720 GCA_014191415.1 Chloroflexota bacterium | reverse complement strand
TCACCCGGATGCTGCGTCCGTTCTGAGCCTGCGGACGCGCGGGTTCGCAAACCATTGATGGAATCCGTGTGTAATCGACCCACAACGGGCATCTTTCACGCACCACGTCGTGAGGGTGGACGCTTGCGTGAAGCGCCCTTCGATGACGCAACCCTGACGGCAGGCCCACCTTTCGGAGTGGGAACCGCACGGGACGCGGGGGGAAGCAACGTGCCAAGCCCTGCTCCCTGCCACGCAAGCCAACGCGCCACATCCCGGGTCAGGCCCGATGCAACAGCGCCGGCGGGCAAACCGACGACAACCGCCAGGATCCACCACATCGGATCGGAAGACAGCGTGGTGCGGACCGCGAGGTATGGCAGTCCAAAGAGAGTGAACCCCACGAACCAGGCAATGTAGCCGGTCCAGAGATCGGGAGTGGAGAGGACAGGGACAAGCCACGAGGGAACGACGCGGTCGGAAGAGCGACGTCGTCGCCACCACCACGCATCGGCTGCCAAGGCGCCAAACATCACGGACATCGCCGACGCGATACCGGGACCCGGGGGCACTACCTCGCGCCCAACCATGACCGTGATTCCCTGGACCACAACGCCAATACCGGCCACTGCCGTCGCCGTGCCAATCCGTCCGGTCACTGTCCGTGCCGCAATCGCGTGGACACTCCCGACAACCGCGCAGACCACCGGCCACGCCCAGATCGGGCGGGCATCGACGATCGCGCGACTTCCCACGTCAACCGCCCAATCCCATTCGGTCGTGGCGATTTGCATCATGGACACCAGGCTCGCCGCAATCAGGCAGACGGTCACGATGTCGGCACGGCCACGCCAAAGCCGCGCGGATGCCCGACTCAACCCGACGCCCGCCCAAAGGACGGCCCCGGTCGTGATGGCGAGCAACAGGTGCGGCAGGCTCCATGCGGTCAGGTCGGGCCCGATGATCTCGTGCCACAGAAGGTCCGAGGGGATGGAGGCCATCTGGCTCATCGCAGTCAGGCCCAGGAAGCCGATCATCGGCTCGGCCCGGACCTGCCGACGGATCCCCAACCATCCGGTGCCTTCGGGCAGCGCACCCAGCGCCTGGGGTCGGCGGGCAAGACCGCCCGCGACCGCAAGACCGGCAACCGCGAACACCGCATTCAGGCCAAGGCCGGCATACATCAGCAAATGGGGGGGCCACAGGAAGTCGTCGCCAAAGCCACCGAACTTCCGGTGCCAGATTTCATCCCAGCGTGCCCCGGCGATGAAGAGAACTCCACCGGAAAGGACCAGCACGCTCACCCATTGACGCGCACGTGGCGAGGTCCCGGAGGGTGCGGCGCCTGCGACCCCCGGCAGCGGTGAGAAGAAGAGCCACCACCCGGCGCCGAGAAACGCCCCGGCCAGCATCGCCAGCGCAACCCATCCCTGCCACTCTGGTGCGTGCACCGGAACCTCCACAGGCAGGATAGCCTTCACCGGCCTGCACAGTGAGACGGCCGCACACCATTCCGGTTACGATGCCGACCCATGAGCCGATACGCCATCAAACCGATTGTCCGCGAGGACGCCACCCTGCTTGCCCTGACCGACACGCGAACCGGCGCAGCTGCGCACATCTGGACGGAAGTCGGGTTCAACTTGCTGGCCCTGCACCTGCCGGTCGAGGTACCGGGGCACGGCACCCGCCTCGTGGACACCATCATGGGCCCGCCAACCCTGGACGACCTTCGGGTGCAACCGACGTGGTGGGGAACTCCGCTGCTATGGCCGTTCCCCGGGCGCATCCCGGGCGCACGCTACACGTACCAGGGAACTGAATACAAGTTCGGACCGCCGGACCGACCGGACGACCCGGACCATGGTGAAGGGGCCGGACGGGTTGACATGCACGGGTTCGTCCGTCACCTACCTTGGCGCGTCACTGCCCAGGTAGCCGACGATGCCCACGCGTCGGTGACCGCAGTCTTCACGCCGGATGACCATCCCGGAACACTGGAAGGCTATCCGCACCAGTACCACGTAAGTGCCACGTACATTCTTGACAATGACGGACTTCGTCTTGACTTCACGGTCCATAACCCTGGCGATGCCGGCCTGCCATTCGGGTACGGTGCCCATCCGTACATCAGGACACCGCTTGGGCCAGACGGCGCCATGGGAGACTGCACTGCCCAAGTCCCGGCAACCCTGGCTTGGTCGCATCGCGATGGGCACCCCGAGACGACAACCCCGGTCTCAGGTGTGCGGGACCTCATCAATGGTCAACCGGTCGAACGGGGAGCGTACAACGGCATCTACACCGGAATTGATGCTGACGCGGATGGTTGGTGGTCCGGTCACGTGATCGACAAGGCCAACGGAACGCAGGCCACCGTCCACGCAACCGCGAACCAACCCTACTGTGTGGTTTTCGTGGCACCTTGGGGCGACGGCATCTGTTTCGAACCGTGGACGTGTCCGGGTGACGTCTTCAACCTGGCCGCAAACGACGTGGATGGACACGGGTTGATCGTCCTGCCTCCGGGAGATAGCTGGACGGCCTCAATGCGCATCACTGCCGGACCGCACGCGTGACCTTGGCGATGGAGACCGAATAGGCAGGCCCCCTGCCCTCTCGGTCTCTATCGAACCCAGTCTTGACGCCTTCATTGCCCGCACGGGTGGGGGGCATGGATTGAGTGGATGCTGCGCGTGCCGCGATAACAGCCGACGACGACCGCGGGGATGGCAAATTCATCGCGACGCTTGACTCGATTCTCTCAGGTGGGACGTCATTTAACACCGTGTTGACCTCTGGCGCGCGGCGGTAGCAGACCTTGCCGATCCGGATGATGAGCCGCCACGAGGTTGTCGTGCCAGCCGCACCCCGAGGCCACGCATTCGTCATGTGCCGAGTGACCGTCACAACTTCTGGCGCGCCTACATCGATCTGGCCTGTTACGGATCTCTTTCGGGAGTGGGATGACAATCCGGTCACTCACTGAATTTGGACTGATCGGTAACCTGACGCTGACCGTCATACCTATGATCAGCGGGTCAGGCTGGTCATCGCACGCCCAACGTTCCACCAACACTGCCACGACCATTGGAACGGTCCCGATGGTGCCACACTGGTTCGTCCAGCCCACATAGCGACGGGTCAGGCGAGAAATCAACTGACAAACACAGCAACTGGTACCAACATCGGCCGTGCGCGATCGCGTGTCCCCGGGGCACGTGAGGAACGTTCACCCAGGTTTATCACGGGGTTGACCGGGGACTGAAAGACTATTCCCAGTCCGCCGGTGAACCGGCCGATTGGAGAAGAACCATGACTGACAAACACCCGAACCCGGCCACTCCCGACCCAGGAACGCCTTCATCCGACGCGCAAACGGACCCGGTCGAAACAAATCAGGCAACCCCACCGAGTGGAACCCGGAGGTTCTGGATCGCAACCGGGATCGGTGCCATGACGCTGGCCGGGGTGAGCGGTGTGGCGTTCGCCGCCGGAACTCGCCGAGGCGCGATGGGTCGTGGCGACCGTGGCGCGGTTCCCCTTCGTGATCTCACACCGTCGATGGCCGACGAGGACGACGCACTGACACCCCCGCAGGAAGAGGGGCCGTACTTCAAGGCGAACTCACCCGAACGGCCATCGTTAGTCGACGCATCGGCGTCTGGAACACGCCTCTCCCTGAGCGGCAAGGTCGTTTCTCGCAGTGGCATTCCATTCGGAAAGGCATTACTCGACTTCTGGCAAGCAGATCCGAACGGCGCGTACGACAACCGTGGCTACGCCCTGCGTGGCCACCAGTTTTCGGGAGCGGATGGAGGATACCGACTGGAAACCGTCATTCCAGGCCTTTACCCCGGACGCACCCGCCACATCCACGTCAAGGTGCAGACGCCGGGGGGGCCCATCCTGACGACGCAGGTCTACTTCCCGGACGAAGCGCGTAACGCCCGGGATGGCATCTTTGATCCCCGCCTACTTATGAAGCAAAAGGCGACCGAGAACGGTGTGCTCGTGGCCACTTTCGACTTCGTTGTGGCCGGTTAGGCACGAATGACGGGTGTCCAGATGCCACAAGGGCCCCGGCTGGATGTCCCCAAAAGCTCCCATGGGACATCTTTACCATCCTATGATCCGGAGGCCGGCGGCACCTTCGCGAAGGCCTCAAGGTAATCCGCGACCGACGACACTGCCGCTTCAAGGATGAGTTTGCCGAACTCTCCATCGGCGCCGGCAGCGTTGTCGGTTGTGCCTCCGGCCCGCGCGAACGCTCCGGGACGGGCGGTATGCGCAAGTCCCTGCAGGATGGCCAATGGGTCGCGTCGCGCTTCCAGGTGGACAAGGTCGGGACGCAATGCCAGCACAAGGGCGGTCTCGAAGTCTCCGGCGTGGCCGGGCACATGTTCGTAGCGCATGTACACCCCGAGCGCCTGCATGGCGTCCCGGGCAAGCGTCCAGTAACTCGCACTCGCGATCACGACCGGGACACCCTCATCGTGGACCATGCGCTGGACGACGGTGCCATTCGGGTGTTCATTGCCGCCGTGCCCGTTGAGGATCAGGATGCGCGCGACGCCATGCCCGGCAAGACCGCGTACCAGTTCCGACACGACGTCAACATAGACGGTCGCGGGAAGAGACATCGTGCCTGCAAATGCAAGGTGGTGGTGCGAAACCCCAGTGTGCAGGGTTGGGGCGACGAGGACGGGAGGCGGGCCACCCCGGCCAGACTGGCGGGAGGCCACCAACCGTGCCGCTTCGCGCGCGACATGCGTCACCAGCAAGGTATCGGTGAAAACTGGCAGGTGAGAGCCGTGCTGTTCGATCGATCCGGTCGGCAGGATCACGGTCGCCCCGGCATCGTATGCCTGGCGGGCTGCTTCGCGGGTCAGTTCCTCAATCAGGATGGTCATCGGGTGCGCCTCCCTCGCGCTTGGGGTAGCGTACGCCGTGGCACCGATCCGTGCATGACGTTGGTACGCTCACCCGATGCCATCGCGAAGATCGCGACGCCGAACCACCGCCTGCCCCTACTGTGACGATCAACTCGCATCCGATGCCGGTACTGCGTACTGCCGGAGCGGGTGCCCGCTGGTGACGTGTCCGGACTGCGGGGTTGCCCTTGCCCCGTTCCTGAACCCGGACGGATCGGCACCTCCCGGCCCTCACACGTGTCCGCACATGATCTTCGTGATCGTCGAGGGCGGGCCGTCCCCCGGAGTCGTTGATGACGCCCGGCCGCTGGTCATTGATCGCGTTCCGGCCCTCGGACGAAACCACGCCAACCGGCCGATTGCGGAAAGCACCGTGAGCGCATCATTTGGTGCCCTCGCGCCAGTCCTCGCCGTGTATCGCCACCTTTGGAACGCGCCACCACGGCTCGACCTGATCGAGGCGATCGCCGCGATGCTGAGACTAGAGCAGGAGATCGTGGTGATCCGGCCACACGACGACGCGTCGGATGTTGGCATCGCCGTCTTTGCCGGGCGCCCCGAACGAACCGGCCCAACCATCAGGACGGCACTGCGAGCCGTTGACGACGGGTTTCGGGAACTGGCCCGCCTGACAGCGCGAAAGTGAGGGTGCGCGAGCCGCGTCCTTCACGGGCCAGAACACTTCTCCCACTTGCGCGCTATGATGCGGTCCACCCACGAAGGAGGGATCGTGCGCGACACCCCGACACTGCTTGTCACCGGATTCAACTCACCGGAGGGCCCGGCATTCGACCGTGATGGCAACCTCTGGTTCGTCAACTGGCTGACCTCAAGCATCAACCGCCTTGACGGTTGCGAACCCGGAGGCACGGTCACCGAGGTGGTGAACACCGGAGGCATTCCCGCCGGCTTGGCATTTCACCCAGACGGGACCCTGTACATCGCCGACGAGGGAGACCAATGGCACGGTGTCCTCAAGTACACGCCGGGGGGCACCCTGTCCGCATGGGTCCAGACGTACCAGGGGCACAAACTCAACGGCGCGAACGACCTCGTGTTTGCAAACGACGGCACCCTGTACTTCTCGGATCCGTGGCGTTCCTCACTGGAGAACCCCATCGGGGGGTTCTACCGCGCCTTTCCGGACGGACGACTTGAGCAGTTGGATACCGGCATGGCCTTCCCCAACGGTGTCGCCGTCGCACCCGATGGATCGGCGGTCTACCTGGCCGAGACGCGTCCGAACCGGATCCTCCGCTATGAGATCAGACGTGATGGCACGGTTGGACCCCGGACCGTCTTCGCCGTTCTTGAGGAACCGCCGGGTCCGGATGGCATGGCGTTTGATGAAGCCGGAAACCTCTACATTGCCCACTACAACGGATCCCGCGTCGACATCCTTGATCCCCAAGGACGCCAGACCGACCACGTGCCCGTCCCTGGCGCAAGTGTCACGAACGTCGCGTTCGGTGGCCCGGATCGGCGGACCTTGGTGATCACCGACGTTGCGACTGCGTCCCTCTACATGACGCGAGTCGAGATCCCTGGTCTGCGCTTGTTTGACGGAACCTAGACAACTTAACCGCCTTGATAAGGAGAGACGATGACCGATCTAGCCGACGTACTCGTGATTGGTGCGGGCGCTTCGGGGGCGGCGGTAGCCTGGGCCCTCGCGCGAGCCGGACGGAAGGTCGTCATCCTGGAACAAGGCGACTGGATCGATCCATCAACGTACCCGCAACACCGCGCCGACTGGGAACGGTTCCGCCAGACGACGTTCAACCGCGACCCGAACGTCCGGAAGTTGCCCGAGGACTACCCGGTCGATGTGACCGATTCCCCAATCGATCCATTGATGTTCAATGCGGTCGGCGGAAGCACCATCCACTGGACGGGCCATATCCCGCGGTTCCGCCCGTCCGACTTCCGGGTGAAGACCCTGGACGGCGTTGCCGATGACTGGCCCCTCGACTACTGGGAACTGGAGCCGTACTACGACGCCAACGATGCGTACATCGGGGTGACCGGTCTGAATGGTGACCCGTCGAACCCCCCGAGAACACCCCGGACCTTCGTGCCTCCGGCTCTTGACGCGACGGGTGAGGCCTACGTGAGAGGTCTGGAAAAGCTCGGGTGGCATTGGTGGCCCTCCGATGCCGCCCTGATCACCCGCCCCCACGGCACCGGGCGACTTGGCTGCAACGGATGCGGCCCATGCGACATCGGGTGCCCGATCGGTGCGATGTCGAGTGCCCATGTGACGTACGTGCCGGACGCAATCCGCCACGGAGCCACCTTGATCACGCGCGCCCGAGTCCGGGAGCTCGTCCTGGATGACCGGGGTCTCGTGGCCGGGGCTGCCTACTACGACCGCGACGGGCATCTGCAGGTCCAGCGTGCGCGTGTGACTGTCCTCGGCGCGAACGGGATCGGCACACCGCGCCTTCTCCTGAACTCGAAGTCGGCGCGGTTCCCGTCCGGGCTGGCGAACTCAAGCGACCAAGTCGGGCGGAACTTCATGTTCCATCCGGTCGCGGTGGTGCGTGGCGTCTTCGAAGAGCACCTGAACTCCCACCAGGGACCGGTCGGGGCGCTCATAAACAGCCAGGAGTTCTACGAGACCGACCCGGCCCGTGGCGCACTGCGCGGGTACCAATTGCAACTCGTGCGAGATAGCCAACCGGTGGGCGCCGCCCTCGGTCGGGGACCAGGCAGGCGGCTGCCGTGGGGCAAGGGCCACCATGAGGCACACCGCAAGGAGTTCTCGCACGGCCTGACCATTGTCGTTATGGCCGAGGCCCTTCCAG
>BJHB01000134.1:0-7854 GCA_014191415.1 Chloroflexota bacterium | reverse complement strand
CAGACATGACGGGCGCCGATCTTGCGGGTGCAAAGGGGGTGTCTGGCGTCAGCGGGTCCCCCGATGACTGGACTGAAGTCGAGGAGTGACCTTCTAACCCGACCGGGTCTTGGTCAGAACGAGACGTGTACGTCGAACTGCCGGTCAAGGATCTGGCCAAACTGGCTGCTGAGGCCGTGTGGCGGTCCGTTACCCGGGGTCTGGGGCACGTGGAGTGCTTCAGGCAACGCCCGCTGTACCCATGATTTTGCTAGTCTTTGTTGATGAGCAACATGCTGTGTTCTACATGCAACACGCCCGTTGCATCAAGTGATGTGGAATGCCCATCGTGCAAACGGCAAGTTCGAACGAGCCCCGCAGAACTTGACGATCCCGATCTGGATGGAGTTGGTGATGGGGTGGCATTGGCGACCAGTGTCGACGCAGACATGGCACCTGGCCAATCCTTCATGTCTTGGTTTACTGGCTTGTTTTCGTGGGGCCACGGCAGTGGTGAGTCCGCGGACCATGGTAGTGGCGATGAGGGCACTTCCGGTGGTGACACAAGTAGTGCCTGGGGTGACGGTGGGGGAGACAGTGGCGATGCCGGTGGCGGGGACGGCGGTGGTGGCGGGGACGATTGATACGCACTGGGGCGATTTGGCGCCGGTGAGGTTCGTCAGCCACCTGTCCGGTTGGTCGTGCCCAAACGGCTTGTGGTCAGAATGAGACCCGCAGGACGAACTGCCGGTCAAGGACGTGGCCAAACTGGCTATAGAGGCCGTGTGCTGGTCCGTTACCGGGATCTTCAGGCAAGTGTAGTGCCCAATGGGTTGCGCCATGGTCGGCCAGACGCTGCAGTTGTGTCTGCAGGAGGACGCGTCCGAGCCCGAGGGAACGGGTCTCGTTATCGACCCAGAGGCGCCGGATGTGCGCCCACTGGAGGACGTTGCCACCGCGGCGTCGAGAGCGACGCGCCGCCGGAGTATTGATGTCCAGGTTGGGACGGAATGTGCTTCGGGTCGGGAAGCGGTCTTCGGTGGGCACCGGGGGAAGCATCTCGGCATCGCAGACGCCACGTGGAACCCCGTCAAGCCACGCCTCGACTCGTCCTCTCCGGGCATGGCATTCAACATGTTCCATGACATCCGGGTCCAAGGTTGGCAGGGACGATGGGTCAAGTGCTCCGCCGTAGACGACGAGTGGGCGTGGTTGGCGGAAGCCCACGGCGCGCAGCGGCGCAAAGAGGTGTGGCCAACGTGATGAACACTGGGTGCCAAGCGGGAGGAACCCGGCACCACCACGGAAGGCTTCGAGACCCGGGAGCCCTTCGGCGCGCGCCTGGCGGACGGTGGTAGCCGCCAAGAGGGCGGCGGCCTGGATTGCCTCCGGCCACCCTGGCCAGGCAAATAACCAGAACAGTACGGCGTGGGTCTCGTGCAACCAGTCGGGCCCGTCACCCAGAGCGGCGCCGTACCCCCATCCGTGGTCACACAGGCCCAGTTGCCCGGCGGCCAGGAGTTGATCTCCCTCGATGACGAGGCGCACCTGACTGGTGTCCATCCCAGGTGAGTAGAAGGGCCAGGCGTGGTGGTGGTCCAAGCCACGTTCGACGGTCTGATCGTCCGGAAGTGACGCCGGGGCGACAAGCCGGGCGTGGGCACGCGCGAGTGCTCCCAGTTGGGGCAACCATTCGGGCGAGTAGGCCACAACCTCCATGTGACAAGTCTACTCGGGTCTGGCCCGGTTTCCGGTGTGCCGGATTGCGGCGATTCGGCCCTTTTCAGACGATTGCCGACGACGTGGACGGGTGACTACGGGTAGGCGTATCGTGACCGCCTAGAGAGGAATGCCGGTGACATCAAGGCCCGCATCATCGTCCGCGACCCGGCCTGTCCCATCCACGTCGGCGATACCGCTGTTGCCGGCGACCGCATTGGTGCTGTGCGGCGCGCTGATGACCCGCATCCAGGACACGGCGCTGAACATTGCCAACCCGGCCCTCATGGCGGATTTCGGGCTGCCGGCGGCAACGGTCGCGTGGATCTCACTTGCGCCGATGCTGATGTCGGCAAGTCTCCTGACTATTTTCGGTCGATTGGCTGACCTGCGCGGTCGACGCAACCTGTATGCCGCTGGCATCGTGATCTTCGGTGGTGGGTCGGTGTTGTGTGCGCTGAGCCCAAGTTTTGCGGTGCTGATCGTCGCGCGGATCGTGCAGGGACTTGGCGGGGCATTGATGGGCGCCAACTCCATGGCGTACCTCATTGAAATCTATCCGCCCACTCGACGCGGGTTCGTGGTGGGATTGTGGGAGGCGGGCATCGCGACAGGGTCAGGTATCGGCCCGATCCTTGGAGGCGCCGTCATCGAGGCCTCCGGCTGGCAAGGATCGTTCGGGATGATCCTGCCGATGGCCATCGCCATGGCGGTTGCGGTGCCGTTCGCGATGAAGGAGCCGGTGCGCGCACCTGGTTCGCCAAGGTTCGATCTCGCCGGTGCCATGCTGTTCGGTGTGGGGGTTGCGTCATTCCTGTTCGCACTGACGCGGGCGTCCGTAGAGCCATGGGGTTCGCCCTTAGTCGTCGGTTCTCTGGCGCTTTCGGTGGTGTGCGTAGTGCTGTTCGTGCGGGTCGAGGGTCTCGTTGAAAGCCCGATGATCGACTTGAGGATGTTCCAGAGCCGGACGTTTACCTCGGGAAATCTTGCCAAGATTGCTGGGTACCTGCCCTTCTCTGCACACGGGTTCCTGCTGCCGTTCTATCTCAAGGAAGTACTGGCGTTGCCTCCCACGGGGATCGGTTCGATCTTGGTTGCGTTGCCGGTAGGCATGTTTGCCGCGACGCTGATTTCAGGACCACTTTCCGATCGCATCGGCACGCGGGTGCTCGCCCCTGCCGGACTGGTCGTTCAGGCGATCGGCTGCGTGATCCTGGCAATTGCATCACCGGAGATGGGCATCAACGCGCCCATTGCCGGACTGTTGCTGGGTGGCCTCGGGATTGGTGCGTTCATTGCCCCGAACGACAGCGCAATCCTTGCTGCAACGCCTCGCGACCGGATTGGCGTGGCCAACGGGATCATGGGGGTCAGTCGCACGGCGGGGCTGCTGCTTGGCGTCGCAGTTGGTGGGGCGGGACTTTCGGCGCGAGTGGTGGCGAACGGCGGACAATACCTGCCAGCCTTCCACGATGTGTACTGGTTCATCGCCGTGGTGGCGTTTGCCGGGGTACTGTTGGCGACGGTGCGGGATCGCCGTCCGGCATGAGACAGCGCGCCGGGCAGGGTCGGTACGATGGCGCAGGGACGCATGACGGGGATGAACCCCGTGCGTCGCAGGACAGGAAGCGTGATAATGAGCGAGACAGTTGGAGGTCCATCCCTGCCAATCCGGGTGCTTTCGTGGAGTGAACGGACCGAACCGGAGTCTCTCTACCCTGCGGGGATCAACGGCGTCGTCGCCCAGATCCTTGCCGAGGCGGGTCATGACTTCGAGACCCGCGTCACTGACCTTGCTGATCCCGACCAAGGGGTCTCCGAGGCTGATCTTGAGTGGGCCGACGTTCTTGTGTGGTTCAGTCACCTGAAGCACCGCGAAGTTGACAATGCAACTCTGGAACGCATTCTCCGTCACGTGCAACAGCGTGGGATGGGGTTCCTTCCCTTGCACTCTTCGTTGGATTCTCGTCCTTTCCAGGAACTGCTTGGACATCCGGGACGCATTGCCGGATGGCGTGAGGACGAGAAGCCGTCGCATGTGTGGGTGGTTCAGAAGGATCACCCGATCGCGGCTGGTCTGGGTGATGGGTTCGTGATTCCCGCTGAAGAGATGTACGCGGAACCCTTCAACATTCCACCTCCGGATGAACTGGTCTTCATCTCGT
Organism: Chloroflexota bacterium; assembly: GCA_014191415.1. Lineage (GTDB taxonomy): Bacteria > Chloroflexota > UBA11872 > UBA12225 > UBA12225 > UBA12225. The sequence goes on along the minus strand of BJHB01000134.1, from coordinate 3,991 downwards.
CTTTCGCCGGTGGCGAGGTCTTCCGGTCTGGGTGTTGCTGGTACCGGGGGGCCGGGAGGATGTTCTTCTTCCAACCGGGCCACGAGACCTATCCGGTGTATTACCAGGCAGAGGTGCGACGGGCGGTCATGAATGGCGTGCGCTGGTGCTCGGGGCGGTAGGATGAAAATGTCACGCGTGGTGCCGTATGGCCGGCCACGCCAAGGTCCACGGAGGAAACGCAATGGCTGAACGGCTTGGGGTGGCAATCATTGGTACGGGCACGATTGCGAACGCGCACATGCGTTCGCTGGAACACCATGCGCCCGCGCGCGTCGTCGGCGTCTATGACGTCCTGCATGATCGAGCTGAGGCATTCGCGAAGAAGTGGAACATCGAGGTCGTGGCATCAGATCTTGACAGAATCCTGCATCGCGGTGATGTGGATGCGGTGATCGTCTCGACCCCACCGTTCGCGCACATGGGCCCGACCATCGCCGCCCTTGAGGCGGGCAAGCATGTCCTATGCGAGAAGCCGTTTGCGTTCGATCCGGCCGAGGCGGTCAAAATGACCGAGGCGTCGGAACGCACGGGTAAGCATCTTGCGGTTGCGTCCGCCCGGCAGCGCTGCTGGGCCGCATCACGCAAGGCTCAGGAACTGGCTTCCAGTGGAGAACTCGGCGACGTCTATCACGTTCGTTCGAGTGCGTTCAGGTTCCGTGGACGGCCAGGCATCGATATGCTACGAGATACGCACTGGTTCATCGATCATGCACGGGCTGGCGGTGGGGCACTGATCGATATCGGCGTCTACCAGATCGATGCGTTGCTGTGGATCCTGGGGAACCCGAAGGTGACATCCGTGCTTTGCTCCACCAGGATGGGCATTGGCAGTCCGGCACCGGCCCCATTGGTGCAGGATGTTGAGGACCATGCGGTGGTCATGTTCACCTGCGAGGGTGGCAAGTCGGGCATCCTCGAGATCACGTGGTCGAGCAACATGAGCAACGTCAACCAGTTCCTTGTGTTCGGCACCAAGGCGGGCCTGAAGTTCAGCCCGCTGACGATGACGGCCCCGGGACCGTACAACCAGTTGCGTCCGGTCGAACAGAAGATCCTTGACGTGACTGATGAGGACACATCCGGGTTCGGCGACGTCAGCCAGCAGTTCGTGGATGCGATCCTGGCTGGCAAGGTGCCGCACACCCCGGCGCGACACGCGCTGGAAGTGACCCGCGTCATGGAAGCGGCGTACCAGTCGGCCAAGACGGGCCACGCGGTATCGCTCGCCTGACACTGATCGGTTCGTGACAGTGCACAACCTCATCGCCGATGGCGGGGATGGGGTTGTGCGGATCTCGCGTCCGCGCCGCGTTTATCGCCGGAACCTCCCGTCCTTCCGGGGAGAGGCGGCCCGGTTCACTCTGCGTCGCTTGGATGGCGAAGGCGGTCGGTCTGTTTCCACGCCTCGGCGCGTGTGAGGAGTTCGGTCGCCTGGGCGAGGGTCGTTGGCGTGGCGCCACCAAGCATCTGTGCGAGTTCGTGGGCACGGCCCTGGAGGTCAAGCGGGGTTGCCTCGGTGGACGTTCGTCCCTCGGCGACATGCTTGGCGAGGAAGTAGTGGCCATCGCCATAGGCAGCGACCTGTGGCAAGTGTGTGATGCAGAAGACCTGATGGCGGGTGCCAAGTCCGGCAAGTTTCTCGCCGAGGACCTGTGCGTTGCGGCCTCCCACACCGGTATCGACCTCGTCGAAGATCAGGGTTGGGGTGTGATCGACCTGTGACAGGACCGCCTTGAGGGCGAGAAGGATCCGCGACAGTTCGCCGCCGGACGCGGTCCGGGCGACTGGCTTCGAGGGTTCGCCCGGGTTCGGTGCGAAGTGGAACGCAACGGTATCAATGCCACCCTGGTCGCATCGCATGCGTGTTTCGTCCGGGCCGACCGGGACACCGTTGTCATCGGGGGTACGTGACAATACCGTTTCGAAGGCTCCCTTCAGGGAAAGTGCGCGGAGTTCGGTTCCAATGGCCGCTGCGAGCCGTACGCCTGCACCATGCCGGGCAACGGACAGGGCATCCGCATCCCGGCCCAGTTCGGTCTCGAGGGAGGAAATCTCATCGTCCAGCGCCTGGCTCCGGGCGTCCCGGGTAACGAGGTCGGCGATTTCTGCTTCGGCCCGTTCGGAGTAGCCGAGGATTTCTTCAATCGTCGGTCCGTATTTCTTCTGGAGACTGGTAATGAGTTCGAGTCTTTGTTCGACCTCTGACTGGCGTTCGGGATTGAACTCGATCTGGTCGACATAGGTCCGGATCGTCTGCGCGACATCGTCGAGGAACGCTTCGGCTTCGGCGAGTGTCGTTGCGGTCGGCGCGAGTTCCGGGTCGATCCTGACGAGGGATTCGAGGTCACGCGAGGCACGGGCGGCAAGATCGGTAGCCCCGTTGCTTTCGGAATCTCCGGTGAGGCGTGCAAGGACCGCTTGGCCAAGTTCCATCAGGCGCCCGGCACTTGCGAGGCGGGTGCGCTCACGGCTGAGGGCTTCGTCCTCTCCGGAGTGGAGTTCGGCGCGGGCGATCTCGTCAACCTGGTAACCAAGCATGTCGAGGCGTCGTGCGACTTCGCGTTCGTCCTGTTGCAAGGCACGTCGTGTGGCACGAAGGTTGGTGAGGTCGCGTACCTGCCGGGTCACGCTTGCCCGCTGATCGAGGAGGCCCCCGTAGCGGTCAAGCAGGTCACGTTGCGCCTCGGCACGCAGGAGTGAGAGGTGGTCATGCTGTCCGTGGATGTCAATCAGGGCCGCACCGACCTGGGAAAGGGTTCCGGCCGGGATGGTGCGCCCGTTCAACCGGGCGACGCTGCGACCATTGCGGCCAATCTCGCGGTGGAGGATGAGGTCGGTGGTGTGGACGTTCAGGGTTGAGTTGACGTCGTCCCGTTGACCCTGTCCAGTTGCGGCTAAGTCGCTCGCGTCAGTGACTTCTCCGAGGACGTCGGCCAGGCCAAGGTCTTCAAGGATGGCCCGGACGGCGATGGACGTCTCGGCATCCAAATCGAAGATTGCCTCGACAATGGCCCGCTCGGTCCCGGCACGGACGACGTCCGAGGATGCACGTCCCCCAAGGACGCACCCGATTGCGTCGATGATGATCGACTTGCCGGCACCGGTTTCGCCCGTGAGGACGGTCAGGCCCGGTCCGAACCGCAACTGGGCGTATTCAAGCAACGCAAAGTTGCGGATCGTAAGTTCCTGCAACATGAACGGGTACCGTCCGCGCCAGTGTTCGAGGGGTGCGCGTAGAGTGTACGACCCGTCCCCTCGCGAGGCCGCACGATTGGCCCACGCCACCGCTCCAACTTCCCGTCATCCCCCTTTGTTCCGTTACGCGGTCCGCTACCCCTAACTGGCGTTCTGAAGCGCGGTGGCTGGAAGCATCACGGTTGTGTCCCGGGATGCCAGATGGGACGGCGAGAGAGGATTTGGTTCCGGGAGGGGTGTGGCCCTCGGTCTGTAGCGGACCACACGATCGGAAGTGCGGAGATTAGATCAGGCGGTTGCGCGCCCGTTCCAGTCTGGTGACCCAGTGTCGTTGGTTGGTCGACCCCGCAGGCGTACTCCGGATGGCCCGAGTTCACGCTGTAGGGTGTCGATGAGTTCCGGGCAGGCGTCCACGCGTTGGGCGATCTCGATCACCGTGGTTGCCGCGGTCGGGGAAGCGAACCGCAATACCACCGGCATGTCCCCGGGGTAGTTGCGCAGGAGCGTGTCCAACCGCTGAAGGGTGCGGACATCCCGGTCTTCACGCATCTGGCGCTGCATCGTGAGGTCGAGGATCTCGACGCCAACCGGTAGCGACACCTCAGCGTCTCGGTCACGACGACCAGAGGCTTCGGGCGTGTGTGCCACTGGAACGCTCGGTTGAGCGCGTCCGTCAGGTGCGGGAGTGGTCATGGGGATCTCCGGGGCTGACACGGCTGCTGATGGGACGATTGCGGCATATGCAGTCGTGCTG
>BJHB01000133.1:0-7885 GCA_014191415.1 Chloroflexota bacterium | reverse complement strand
GAGACATCCGAATCCTCCCCGACACTCTTGCACATTCAGTCAATTGCCGACGTGGAGCTCTTCGGTATTTCAGGCGACAACTGGGGAACCCTCGTCTACGACCAAGCACTGTGGGAACGACGCTTCGGGATCAGTGCGGCTTCACTGGCGCGGGGCATCCTGGCGCCAGTCGCCTCACCGGCGGCCAGCCCAAGCCCGGTCACAACCGCTCCAGTTGTGGTGTCGAACAGCGCGCCCGGTTCGGGGACCGTCACTACAGTGGCAACGACCACACCGACAATTGACGTCCGGTCCGAAACCTACCGCCTCAACCGTACGCCTCGCCTCGGAGCGGATGGAGACATCACGCTTGGAACCGGCGCCTCGTGGACTGAGGGGACCGGCATAAACTCGAAGGACCACCGGTTTGACACCATCTACTCGTCCCACGTGCTTCACGAGTGGACCGTGGTTTCCGGTGGCGACCCGATTTTCGCGCGCGTGGTGGCAACCAATCTTGACTACAACAGGGAGGTTGCGACGACCACTGACTTGGCGCGGAAGGTGCTGTCGTTCTATTGCACGGGATCAACGACGTGTACTGGTACCGACGCCCCGTCCGGTACGACAACCATCGGAGGCTTTCCGGCGCTTCGCTACGACACCCGGACGCGGATCGAATACTGGGACGGATGCAGCGGTTGCACGCAGACGCTTGTCCAGCACGAATGGGTGGCAATCCACCTCTTCGTGATCCGTGGCAACTGGGGATATGAAATCCGGGTGTTCGGAGAGTACCCAGCAACGTTCCTGACAAAAGTGCAGGACTTCCTGACGATGGTTGCAAAGACAGAGCTGCGGACAAATCCGTAACCGTGCATGACCGTACGCAGGGCTAGGATTTCCAACCGGCGAACCCGCCGGCACCAGAAATCTGAGATGTACACGCATGGGTGCACCTCTCGCCTGCGGGCGGCAACTCAGTTCCGGGCTTCCATCGGAACCTTGACACCGTTCTGGTACGCACCGATCACTACTGATCCGGCGTCAAGCGGGTCGCCCGAATAGATCGTGAAATCGGCATCAAGACCAGGTGCGAGGCTCCCGATACGGTTCGCGACGCCACTGATCTGCGCGGGCCAGATGGTCATCGCCGAAAGCGCGTCCCGATGCGCCATCCCTTCGCGGACTGCAAGGAGGGCGTACAGGCGCAAGTGGCCGCTCGGGGTAACCGGATGATCCGAACAGATAGCGACTTTCACGCCTGCGCGGGCAAGAATTCCAGGCGTCGCAAACGTCTTGGCGCGGGTCTCGATCTTCGGGGGTGAACCGAAGGTTGGTCCGACAACACATGGAATGTTGCGCGATGCGAGCAAGTCGGCCATGAGGTGTGACTCGGTCGCGTGTTGCAGCACTACCCCAACCCCGAATTCGGTGGCGATGCGCATTGCGGTATGCATGTCATCGGCACGATGGCTATGCGCCAGCAACGGGAACTCGTGGCGCAGCACGCGCACAAGGGACTCCTGGCGCAAATCACGATCGGGCGATTTGGAGGGATCTTCAACGCCGACATCCAGTTTGCGGGCATATTCCTGAGCCTTGACGAATGCCTCGCGAAGGAGCGCCGCGGTGCCCATTCGGGTCGACGGCATCTTCCGCTGGTCACCATAGACGCGCTTGGGGTTTTCACCGAACTCAATCTTTAGGCCGCACGGGTCGCGAACGACCATGTTGTCGACGCAGTCGCCCCACGTCTTGACCAGCGTCCCAAGGCCACCGATCACGTTCCCACTTCCCGGCAGGACGACCGCCGAAGAGACGCCCTGGGAAGCAGCATTCCGCAAACCGGATTCTTCAGGATTGATCCCATCAAGCGCCCTCAAGTGCGGCGTCAGTGGATCAGTCATGTCGTTGGTGTCGTCACCCTCGCGCCCGACGGCTTCCTCGTGAATGCCAAGGTGTGTATGGGCGTCAATGAAACCCGGTGTGATCGTCTGGCCTCGGGCGTCAACAATCGTGGCGTTGCCGGGGATCGTCACGTGAGAGCCGACTTCAACCACCAATCCATCGCGGATCAGCAACACCCCATCCGGAAAGTCTTCTCCGGCCATGGTCATGATTCGTGCGCCGGTGACTGCAAGCCACCCGCCAGACCCGGAAGTTGTTGCCATTATCCCTACTCCTAAACGTGTACATTACAGAATGTCCCGGCTTTGCCAGTGAGGGTAGTTACACCGGTCTGCCAAGACATGATCGGCTGCCCGTGGGATGCCAAGAGGCAGAGGAGGTCCAGACCGCGGTCTGGGCCATGGTATCCGTCACCCTTACACCACCATGTCGCCATCAGGCTTCATTACAAGGAACCGGCAACTCCAAACACCGCGGGCCTCCGTGGTTCCCTATCATCCATCATCGTGCCTCGGGGCGTTGAAAGACGTGCGTCCCGCGGATGCGAGGGGGAGAGATATCAATGTCGCGGATCAGATTTGCACAATGGGGCGTCCAGCACGGGCACGCGTCAGGCAAGGCACTTGCCCTCCGGGCCAATCCGGCAACCGAACTCGTCGGGGTATTCGAGGCAGACGATGAAGTCCGGGAGAGGGCCAAAGCGGACCCGGCCTATTCGGACATCCACTGGTACGCGCACCCCGAAGAATTTCTGGGAGATGCGTCCATCCCTGCCGTCGCCGTCGAAGGTCGCAATACCGAGAGTCTTGAGATGGCCCGTCACTCCGTATCTGCGCGGAAGCATGTGTGGTGGGACAAGCCGGCGGGCGATGACTGGGCCGGGTTCAAGTGGATTGCCGAGCAGGCGGAGTCCCACGAGCTTCTGCTGCAAATGGGCTACATGTACCGCTACCACGATGGCTTCAACCTCATCTCACATCTTGCACGAGAGGGTGCGCTTGGCGACGTGTTCAGCGTCCGTGCCCACATGAGCACCAATATCCCGGTGACCGCCTGGCCCTCGAACAATACCCGTGAGGCAATCTCGTCACACCTTGGGGGCATGCTTTTCGACCTCGGGGGTCACATGCTCGACCAGGTTTTGTGGGTAATGCGCGACGAACGGCCAGTCCGCGTCACGAGCTTTCTCAGGAATGACACGACGCCCGAAGTGCCCGCGTTCTCAGACAACACCCTCGGCGTGTTCGAGTTTGGGAAGGCGTTTGCCACCGTCGACATCGCGGCGATGGAACCGTCGCCGATGGCGCGCCGATTCGAGGTGTACGGCACGCACGGTTCGGTGACGATGGAGCCTTTTGAACCCGCCGATTCGCTCCGTTTGGTCCTGACCAGAGCATGGGGTTCCTACTCGCCAGGCATTCAGCATGTTCCGTTGGCCGGACTTGGACGCCAACGCCTCTACGAACTTGAGGTTGAGGGCCTGATACCCGTCCTTCGCGGCGAGCAAGGGGCCGACCGTCCGCTTACGCACGAAGTCGTGGTCCAGGAAACCCTCCTGCGTGGCACCGGGCACCTGCGTAGTTAGGCAGAAGAACAGGACACCCAGTGCGTCAGTCACCCAATCGCTGGATCGGTCCCGTGGGGCGGTACCATCTAACCACGTTACCAAGTCGCCATCCGGTGGGTAGGCGGTGATTCTCACCCTCCGGTCCGGTGCATGACCCCGTCAATTGGCGCCGTGAACCGGGACCCTACATGAATCTGGAACTCCACCTCAAACTTGCCGACCTCGAGCTTCATTCACCCGTGATGATCGGCGCGTTCACCGGATGGGCCGACGCATCCGTCGGTGCGTCCGGTGCCGTGCGGTTCCTAATCGAGGCACTTGGGGCCGAGAGGCTCGGGACATGGGACGGGGACGAATTCTATGATTTCGTCGAACTTCGCCCAGTGTCGAGGACGGTCGGGGCGAGAGATCGCACCCTGGATTGGCCTCACGGCGAGTTCTGGGTGGTTCGAGACGTGCCGACTGCATTGGGGGGACGCGCGACCGCACCCTCCCTTTCGGATCGCGAAGACGACGGAGATGCCCCAGCGACCCGAAGCCTCCTGCTATTCATCGCGCCCGAACCACGCTTACGTTGGCGCACCTATTCGCGCGAACTTGCGACGTTTGCACACTCCTGCGGCGTCAGGCATGCGTCCTTCTTCGGGTCGGCCTTTGCTGATGTACCCCATACCCGTCCACCACTAGTCACCGGCTGGGCGACCGATCCCGGACTGCGGGTACGCCTCGAGACCCTAGGGGTGCCGTTCTCCCCTTATCAGGGCCCCTCAAGCATGCAATCGGCGGCGATCGAAGCCCTGCGTAACGCGGGCATTTCCTGCGTCAGCCTCTTCAGCAATGGACCGCACTATCTGCCGGTTCCGAATGCCAATCTTTCATTCGCGCTGCTGCGTCGCCTTTGCGCCGTCTTCGACTTGGCGATCAACTTGGCACCGCTTCGTGAAACAGGTGACCAATTGATCGGGAAGGCAAATCATGCCGTGACAGAGCGAGCCGAACTTCGTGAGCATGTAGAGCGCCTTGAGGTCCAATATGACGCCCAGGGGATGCCCTTAGCTCCTGGGGAAAGCCTGCGTCGGACCGAACCAGAGCCAGCACCCGATCCAGACCCCGATTACCACCCGCTTGAAGTTGATCCCCACGAGGTTGTGCGCGAGTTGGAAGACTTCCTCCGACGCCGTGCACAAGGTGGCCCTACTGACCCGGACGACGACGAGCCCGAACGACCCGCCTAGGACGCAACCGAAAACCGGGACTGCATCCAAACAACGTGAACGTCATCCACGGTTGGACCGCCGGATCTGGTGGCTCTGGCCTAGTTTCTGCCTAACTCAATTGTTCGCGCATAGGGAGAAAAACGAAAGGCCCTCACCAAATTGGCAAGGGCCTTTTTTGCCGATTTCCCTAATTGACGGGTGAACTACGCGGTTGCGACCGGCTCAGCGGATTCCGCGATAGGTTCTGGAGCAACCACCGGGACCACGGCCACCGGCCCAGTCGCTTCCGAAGGGGTATCCAGCGCGACCATTGGCGAATCAGCCTCGTTCGTCTCGCTGTCAGCCCCGGTTTTCTCGTCCGCTGGCTTGTCGGTACGGGCACGCGCACCCTTGTCGACACGCACGAGTGCGAAAAGCTGCCGGCCTTCCATCCGTGGGGCTTGGTCAACCCGGATGGCGATTTCCTTGCCGAGGGCATCTAGGGCCGTCTGAAGGGCGCGCATCCCGTTCTCGGGGTGACGCATATCGCGCCCCAGGAACCGCACCACCATCCGGACCGGATGACCATCAGTCAGGAACTCGAGGGCACGATCAACCTTCACTTGCAAGTCATGGTCGTCGATTCGAGGCGAAAGCTGGACGTCCTTCATTTCCGAGGCCGCACGCCCGGCGCGCCCGGCACGATGTGCCTCACGCTGCTTGCGTTCCAAGGAATACTTGAACCGGCCGTAGTCCATGACCTTGCAGACAGGCGGCTGTGCCTGAGGGGCCACCTCGACTAGGTCCAGATCGCGTTCCTCGGCTAGACGTCGTGCCTGATACGTTGGCATGACACCGAGGTTCTCCTCGTTGCCGTCGTCGTCCTCCAGAATAACCCGGACTTCTGGTACCCGAATCCGGTCATTGACCCGGAAAGGCTCATCGACAGGAACGATTGCCCGCGGGCCTCCACGGCCACGCATGAATGGGGCAGGAACCCCGCCGACTCCCGCGCCAGCCGGCCTTGGGCCGCCGACGCCGCCCGGACGCGGACCTCCGAACCCACCAGGACGTGGGCCAACACCGACGGGACGAGGACCGGAAGGTGGCGCACCGGCTGGAGCAATGCCAGACGCACCGGGCGGGCGGGCGGGTGCGGGGGCACCACCCTCACGTTCAGCGCGTCGTGCAGCCCGACATTGCGGGCATCGTTTCGGTCCACCACCGAAACCCTTCTCGGCAAAGAATGCTTGCTCACCCGCGGTGAAGATGAATGGCTTCCCGCAATCGACGCATGTGATGGTCCGGTCCTCGTACGACAGCGCAACTACTCCTTGCCTTGCGGCGGTGTGCGGGGAAGCCGTGTCCCGGCATCCCACCGGCCCCGCATACCATGTGCGGGACGCAACAGCTAGGCGTCAAGCGCCTGCACGTACATTCAGTGTAACACCGGCCATTGACCGGCATCCGCCGGTACCCATCTGGCCCCGCACGCGCTGCCAACGCGCGCAATCAGCCCAGTCAAACCACCCCGAATGCCGCGCCGTTTAATGATGTGACCCCCGACGTGCGAAGCAGCTGTGCCGTGATCTCTGATCGTTCACGACACGGTTACAAAAGCGTTGCAATCGACCCCGCCTTGGCGTACGATTTCAATTGCTTGGACCAGTGCTTGATGACCGCTGCAGACATGGCCAGTGGTCGGTGATCATCGGTGGACCCGAGGGCGGCACGGTCGCACATGAGAGCAGTGCGTGAAAGTCGGAACGAACATGGATGATCCTCGTGGAGCTGACATTCACGCCGACCCATGGTCAGCAACATCACGATTCCGACCAATTCGTTCATCTATTGCGGCGGTTGCGTTCGCATTCATTGCGTCCGTGTGGTTCACGGCCACGACCTCCTACGCAATGCCCGTCGGGGATGCCGACTTCGGGTTCGAAGTCCAGGAAGTCGGGGCGGTGATACAAACCGCATCCTCGGGACCGCATTCCGTACCTGCCAACGGGGAGAGACCTTCATTCTGGTACTACGTACCATCCGGACCAGACGTTCCGCGTGTCGCCGTCATCGCCCTCCACGGGATGGGGCAGAGGGGCGATGCAATTGGCGGTCAACTGATGCCGTTTGCACAGGCTCGGAACTGGGTAATCATCGCGCCAACACTCGATTACGGTGAATGGCGCGACCCAGACCAGTTGGTCAAGTCCGAGCCCAGGATTGTTCGGCAAGTCATCGACGTCGTAGACCACTTCAAAGAGGTCACCGGGGTGGCAATTCAGCCCCGGTTCATCACGTTCGGATTTTCGCGCGGAGCCCAGACTGCCACGCGGCTCGGAATGATCTACCCTGACCGTGTGATTGGCGTCGGAGCCGCCTCTGCCGGAACCTACACGTTGCCCACCCGCACCGTTCCCTCTCCTTCAGGGCCCATCCCCGCGCCGTTTCCTTTTGGGTCCGATGGGATTGAGCAGAAGCTTGGACGACCGGTGATCATCGACGCTGTCAAGAAGGTCAGCTACTGGATCGGTGTGGGTGAGCTCGACAGCAAGGATGCCGATGTACCCCGCCAATGGGACACCTACCAAGGCAAGAACCGAGTTGAACGCGCTGAGAGTTTCACACGCGCCGTTCAAGATGCGGGATGTGTGACCCGACTATTCAAGACAACGGGAGCAGGTCACGAGCTCCCACCACGTGCGATCGACGATGCCGTCAGGTTCCTATCGGCAACCGTCGACGCGGATCTGGCACGAACTGGTGCCCACGCCGTCCGTGTTTTGCCGGTTGATCCCAGCCAAAACACTGTGGGCGGGGTGGCGATGCCCGGGCTCCCTCCAATGCTGAGTACTCCTCCGCCCTCCCGCACCTCATCGGTGGCGCCGTGGCCTCGGGATGTCTCGGGTGACACTATGATCACTCTTTCCAGTTTCATGCCACTTCAGTCAGGAAGAATGCCCGCCTGGGTTGCCCCCACGACTGGTGACAAAGCGCGCGACCCGTCCAACCTGTTATGGCGCTTGGTTGGCCGCTACATCGCCCAATAGCATGAGTTGGACATAGGCTCCCGAAGGCGGGGGGCCTCTGCCAACACGCGCGCCACACGCGCGCAAGCGGCCAGGTTGGGTAACCCGACGCGTAACCGTATCGGGTGCTCCTTAGAAGCCTCTGGATCAGGCGCTATCTCGGTACGACGTCGAAGAACAGCCTGAAGCGCACGGCAGTCCAG
>BJHB01000132.1:0-8025 GCA_014191415.1 Chloroflexota bacterium | reverse complement strand
GTTCGTGGCGCACGAGGTCATGTGGCACGAAGAGGACCTATCGTGGGTGAACTTCTGGGTGCTGACGCTCGGTATCTGCACGGCCTATGGAAAGAAGGTGCTGCTGGCTTTCCTGCAACGGGTCGGTCTCCGGTCCGCTTCGATGGACGTGACGAACAAGACGGACATTACCAATAAGACGCAGATTGAGATCGCCCAGCGTCGGGCCGATGGAGCCGTGTGGGATGCCGAAGCTAGTTGAGACGGCATACAAGTACTTAGATACTTGTGAAGAGCCGAAGGGCAGCAATCGCGGCCCACTGATCGACCGCTGGCTGAAGGCGCTTGGCTCCCCAGTGGGGTCGGCGTGGTGCGCGGCCTTTGTGTGGGGGATGTTGGACGAGGCAGGCGAGACCCGCACCCTGAAGCGGAGTGGTCGGGTGCAGTTCATGGTCGATTCGGGGCGGCTGCTACCAGCGGACAAGGCCGTGTTAGGCGACCTCGTAGTGTTCTATTTCCCGAAGCTCCAGCGGTACGCCCACATCGGGATTGTGGTGGGCAAAACGTCAAAACGTCTTGACGTTATTGAGGGGAATACCATACCAGATGGGGCGGTAGGCGACCAGCGGGAAGGGTATGGGGTGGCGAAGAAGTCCCGCCTCATCAGCGACCGGATCAAGGTGCTGCGCCAAGCCTGACCTCTTGCGCTTTGGTGGTACCCTCTTACCGTTCAGCTATGCCCAAACGGAACACCTCGATGCGGTTCAACGCAGACACGCTGTTGATTGCGGTGGTGTCTGACTTGCATTGTGGCGGCACGACGGCGCTGTGTCCGCCGCAGGTGTCGCTGGATGACGGGGGCCACTACACTCACAGCAAGGCGCAGCGGTGGCTTTGGGATGGGTGGCACCGATACTGGGAGTCGGTCGAGAAGCAACGCGACAAACTCAAGGCCGACCTGATTGTGGTGTGTAACGGGGATGCGGTTGACGGGAATCATCACGGCACGACGCAGATATTATCCGGTAACCCGACCGCACAAGCCGCTGTCCTCAACGAAGTCCTCCGAGCGCCTTTGGCTTTAGAGCCGACGGCGCTTCTGTTTGTCCGAGGCACTGAGGCCCATGTGGGCCCATCGGCAGCCTTTGAGGAACGGGTTGCGGTGGGGCTGAAGAAGGATGGACGGCCTGTGATTACGGATGTTGAGTCAGGGACAGCCAGCTGGTGGAAGTGGGTCGCGGAGTTCCAGAACGTGAAGCTGGACTTTGCTCACCACGGCAAGATTGGGATTAGGCCGTGGACTAAGATGACCGCTGTGAACTCAGCGGCCTACGAGATATGGAGCGAGGCGCATATGCAGGGGGAACGACACCCTGACCTTGCGGTTCGCTCGCATATGCATCGGTATGCCGATACTTACAATGCCTACCCGACGCGCCTCATCCAGACAGGCGCATGGCAGTTGGCGACCGCGTATGTCCACAAGATTGCCCCGAACACACTGGCAGACATTGGCGCGATTACGATTGCGATTCGTGATGGCAAGTTTGAGGTTGAGCCGTTCTTCCTGAAGCCGAAGCCCCCTGCTGTCTGGAGACCCTAGCATGGTGAGCATCACGACGAACGAACTCCTTGGGGCGATCCGCAAGGCACAGCGGTCAGTCAAGGACCCGGGCGGGTTCACGACAATCACGGAAATGCAGGATGCGTCGGGGATGTGCCGTACCAGTATTGCCCGTCACCTACGGGTGTTCAAGCAGACGGGGCGGCTGGAGTGCCAGCGAGTACCACGCGAGGGGCTAGATGGCCGTCATACCGTGGTGCCTGCCTACCGTGTGATCAAGGGGAGCAAGGGGAAATGAGACGGGATGAGCAGGACGAAATGACGGGTTTGATTCGGCAAGAGGTCGGAGCGGAAGTGGATATGGCGCTCGACGACTGCTTAGACCATCCCGCGTTGCAGGGTGAAGCCGCGCAGATGACAATTGAGTTTGTGCGCGAGAAGTTGAACGCGGTTTTTGTCAGTCAAGAGGACGATGGCTAGGGGTCAGACGTTGCGGGTCGCGTGTCCACATTGTAATGCGACAGGCGAACGAGTCGACGAAGATGGCAGGGTCTGCGTCTGCGGCAGCTGCATGGGTCACTGTTATTTGATGGAGACGCTGGATGATACGCACGAACCGCAGCCCGATATACGGAATGCGGATATTCGACTCCCTATTCTGAACGGGCAGAGCGATGGCAACGACTAGCGGGAAGCGACCGGGCGCGTGGAAGCGCAAGGAAGGGAAGGACCCAGAGGGCGGATTGAACCGGAAGGGGATTGCGTCCTATCGTCGGGAGAATCCGGGGTCGACTCTGAGTATGGCGGTCACGACGAAGCCAAGTAAGCTGGACCCAGATAGCAAGGCAGCGAAACGAAGGAAATCATTTTGTGCGAGAATGTCCGGTATGCCGGGCGCTATGAAGGACGAGAAGGGTAAGCCCACGCGCAAGGCACTATCCTTGCGGAAATGGAACTGCAACTAACAGGAGTGTACAATGTCCATGCCACGCCGTCCGAAGCTCGAGATTCCTCCAGTCACGACGATGCGCCCTGCACTACCCGCACCCCGCTTCCGTGATTTTGCACGGTCGATGCTAGTCATCCTCGCGGCGTTTGTCGGCATCTGTGTCGCCTTGGGGATTGGGCTACGGATTGTCCGAGCCGTCGCGTTCTAGTAGGCAGTCGGCTATGAAGACTCGGAAGTGGCCTGTGCTTCCTCGACGAGTGCAATGCGTCGGGGGACCGGTCGTGGTCAAACGTCGGAAAGGGCTACTGACCGAGGACGGACGCGAGGCGTGGGGGCTGTGGGATGCTGAGCATCGCACGATCTGGATAGCGCCTCGGCTGAGGCGGGAGATGCAGTGGCGCGTATTCTTTCACGAAGCCATGCATGTGTGCTTGTCCGATAGTGGCCTTGAGAACGTGCTGCCCGTGGACGGTGTGGAAGCCCTGTGCGATGCCGTGGCCAGTGCGCGGATCGTGGAGCGTCTCGGATGATGCGCGAGTTGCCGAAGCAGATTATCGAGTGGTCACTGGTGGTGGCGCTGGTCCTGTTCCTGTACGGACGAGAACAGCGTCACGCAGGGCGTGACATGGAGCAGAGCCGTTCGGCTCGTGCCCAGATTATCGCGGCATCGGACCGCGCCGACAGCCTAGCCGCCCGTTACGCGCTCGCCACCCGACGGGGGGATTCCCTATCTCGCCTCGTGGTAGTGGCAGCGACTCGGCGGGTGCAAGCGGTGGCGGCAACCGATGGGACATTTGCACGGGTGGACACCATTCTGTTGGCCGTACCGGATACGCTGCGTCCTGCGTTGATGGCGTTGGTGGCGGCGGTACAGGTGGAACGGCTGGCGTCGGATGCACTGGTGGCCTCACTGGAGTCGTCGGTGGCTGGCCTTCGGGCGGCTATTGTGGTAGCGGACTCGTTGTTGTTGGCTAAGGACGCGGTGATTGCTGGTCAGGTGGCAGCATTATCCATACTGGAGCGCCAAGCGCATCCACCAATCCTGTCGCGCCTGCTGGCGGCAGGGCAGTGGGTTGTGGTTGGAGCCGTCGCAGCGTTAGCGTGGGTGGCGGTGCCGTAGGGCGTGGGTCTAGCGGCAGGGCAGGCGTGTCGGCGAGTCGCCGTGCGCGTTGCGCGAGAGTCTTGGCTTTCTTCCCGGCGGCATCGCGTTCGTTCTTCGCTTTGCGGCGGCACTTCTCTCCGCAGTAGATCGAGGGGTTAGCGTACCGCGTGGTGTACGCGGCCTGACATCCACAGATGCGAGGGATCATCCGTTCGGTGCGCGTCTTCGCCCATCGAGTGCAAGCCAGTGCGCCACAGGTTTGCTTGGTATGTGTGGACTCAAACGATGCGCCGCAGGACGGAGCCTTGCAGGTACCGTAGAAGATGCCGCCCTTCATGAAACCGTTGCCACCATTGACAGGGCGTTTCGGCTTCTGCGGGAGACTGTCGGCACTGATACGTGGGGTAGGGCGTAACCCACATCCGCACCGGATTTGGGCATGACCGTACATGGGCTCACGCTCGTCGTATTCGTCTGCGCCACATGTGGCGCACTTCATGACGCTTTTGGTTTAGGGAAGGTCTTCTCAAAGTTTGTGACCCATGTAGTGATGGGTACTTGGGTGGGTCGTCGGGTGCTGCCCTTGCCAGCCATAAGAGTCTAAGCGTTGTGGTTGGATGAGTGTCCGCTGCCGCCTTGCGTCACCTTGGCTTTGGCGGTCGGCACCGTTTTCGCGGGAACATGATAGGCGCTATCGTACTTGCGTCCACCTGTCTTGGATGCTTCAAGGTTTAGCTGCTCAATGCTTGGCATTGGGTGTCTTCAAGGTTGGCTAAGTACAGGTGTCGGGCGGTGAGGACTTTGGCCTCGAGGTCGAGGTTGCGGCGTTGCGTGATTGTTTGCCCGTTGGATGAGGCGATGGTCGTAACGCCAACAGTGCGGCGGTGACTATCGAGTTCGAATCGCATTAACTGATCCAGTGATTGTTGGGTTGTTCCCACCAGAAGGTCAGGTCGTCTCTACTATCGTCATAGTATTCTCCAACAAAATCACACGTCCACTTGCTATGCACATTCTCAAACATGGTGAGAGTCAGTACGGGTTCGGTCATTTGCAGGTTGTGGCGAATGACCTCCACGACTCGTGCATAGTTCCCTCCGCGAATCACGCCAGCTTCTACCAGTAGGATGGTTCGGCCTTTGGTTGCATCACGGTGTAACCTGAACGTATTGCAGAGCACCTGCACACAGGCGTCATCAAATAACTGATCGGGGTACGGCACGTCGATCCCGAACCCATGACATATCTCACCGTTGTTGGTGAGCTGATGACGTAGGTATTGACCAATGACTGAGGAGTAGTCGGTCGAGACTGTGACGATGCAGACGTTTGATGCGTTGAGGCCGCGAGCCAACAACTGATCGCGGAGCGCGTTCATGAGCCGTAGTTCGGTGTCCCATTCGACGGTGAGTTCCTTTCGCACGAGAGGCGCGATCACTTGGTGAGTGTCCCGTTAGAGAGGGTAAGAGTGAGTGTGCCCTTGGGCTCAACGTCCGAGCGATAGGCGTGTATCTCGACAATCTGATTATCGTCCGTGTACGCTACGCCGCGCAAGGCGTCTAATGCCTGCTTGAACCGATTGTCGAGGTCGCCCGACTTGCGAGATCGTCGCCAGTCAAAAACGAGCGCGACGGCCTTTTCGGGGAAGGCGATTTTGCTGGTACCTTGCTGTGTTGTGTACGCAGCTCGCACCGTCTCCCGATACCGCTTGGCCTCGGTCGAGAGATGGATGCGGCCTCGGTTGTGCCGCCAGTACACGTTGGCAGACGGCGGCTCTGGCAGTTGTAGCACAATGGATTTCATGCGACCTCTGAGAGACCGAGGCGTATCCCGTGGAAGCGGCGATCCCACTCCCATACAGCGTTCTCGCGTTCATTGGCTTTCCGCTGAAACTCGGCTAGCTCTTCGGCGGTGACTAAGGCGACGAGCTCTCGTAGTGCAAATGGTTTTTTGACAGAGAACTTGTCGCGGTAGTTTGGGTGTGCCTTAGCGCTTTGATGAATGGAGAGTGAGTAGCGGACTGGGACAAACGGAGTGCCTCCGTCCTCTTCATGGTACCACTTCATGTAAGCCATTGCACTCTTACTTACCAAGCGTTGCGAGGTGCCACGGCATCCGCAACCGGCATTCCATATACCGCTTGATAGTGTCTGGTAGTGTGTCGCTCTTCAGTGTTGCGGCTTCGTACATTTGTTCTCTTGCGTGGGCAAAGGCATTACTGCAGACCTTCTCGTAGGCGCGTTGCTCACGCGCTTGCTTCTTGGCTCTGGTGTCACCGGCTTTGAGTGCCATTATGGTTTCCCTTCAGCGCATACGCGGACGGGATTAAGCATCGTGTCTAAAACAATTGCGACGTTTTCCGCAATCAACACAGCCAGCAGTAGGCAGACAAACGCGACGAGCAACTTTTCAGTGCGGGTCATGCGTCCCCCACTGTGGCACGTTGGCTGATAAATCTGCAGGGTCATCCGGTTCAGGGATATCTAACATCCCCATGAAGCTATCCATACACGCAGGGCAAAGCGCCTTTGCAAAAAGCTCCTGTCCGCATGGCGTCCCGGCAGAGAACACTGCGGTAGCAAGATGGCTGTTACATCCTTCGCATGTAACCTTGCCGCGATCTACCCACTTGCGAAGTTTTATTACGCCTTCCGGGTTTGGCACGAAGACCTCGTATTTGTTAGGGGTATGCGCTTCCATATGCGAAGCTCTTGGCAGTGTCGGGTGGGTCGGACAGATACTCGTGTTGCGCCAATCTTGACAATCAGTCCGGCGATAGCAGCTCGTCGCATGGCTGGCCCGATAGCGGACGGATTGCGTTCGGTCTCTATGATGTCGCGTCCTGACTGGGCAAGATAGGCCCACACATCGTCGGTCGTAAAGTCTTCAAGGTTGTCAGCGCACCAAGTAATCGCTTCTGCGGCGAGCGCCCTCCATCGGATCGACGCATGTTCATCGGTCAGTGCTATGCCTGCATCACGCAGGTCGGCTCCCGTTAAAGCAAACAATCCAAAGTCTGGTTCGTTCATGCGTATGTCCCTCGCATTGCTTGCTGCACTTGCCATGCGTGTTCGACGCTGGCAGCATCGTCTTCCGCTTTCTCTACGGCCCAGTTTGATAACGTGTTGCTATCGTACTCGATGTGACACTCGTGGCACAGTGCGGCGATGGTGGTGTAGTCGCCTTTCCGTCCCATACCGGACTTGCTTTTCATATGTGCGTTGACGCTGGGTGTTCGGGCACAGAGAATACACGGGATAGTCTGCACAAACTGTACACGCTCTTTGCTCCCGTAAGCGCGAGCAAACTCCCGTGCCCTCCGCACGGGGTTGCTCTTGTTGATAGGCCGACGCGACTTGGGAATCTTGCTCTTGAGGTTTGCGTGGGTGGGGTGCTTCTTTTTTCGTCTGAGCATTATTGCAACTTGCTTTCAGCAGTCAGGTGGAAGATCAACGTATTGTCTCGGTAGATTAGGTCGTTGATGTCCATAATCTGATTGTCTATTACGGCGAGTTCTGCACGTTCTTCTGTTGCCGTAGCGACCAGTACCTTGTAGTCCTGTGCTACGTGTGCAACGTCATCGAGCGCCGCCTCGGTGACCTTAGTGCCCGCCGCAAGGTGTTGGGCGCGGGCGTGTGATCGGATAGTGGAGAGGCTGGATTTCCGGATAGCCTCCCATGTGCCGAATGGTCCGTGCCGTGCGCGAAGTAATGCGGATGTCGCGACGAGATGCCGACGCTGATCGTGCAGTTCTTCAATGCCCTGAATCCCGATACGGGATTCGATAATCTCTCGTGGATTGGGCATGACTAGAACGGAAGATTGTCTTCGTTGTACTCAGGCAGCGGCTCTTCAAACTGGCTCGGCGGCGTGAGGTCAAGCGCCTTGACCACCGTTGCCAGCGTGATCGGCTCAAAGAGCAGCCCTGACTTCTCAAGCTGGATCAACAACGTCGCAGCTCCAGATTGAATCGAATCGGGCGTTGGCTTGGGGAACGCGGCGACTTGTGCAGCGGTGACTGTCTGTAGGCACCATGCGTAGGCGGCGGCGACCTGCTGCCGTGATCGTGTGACTGGTGGTGTCAACGCCTTCTGCATAGCACTGACTGTTGTTGTCTTGGTGACTGGCACCTTGGGTGCAATGTCGGATACTTCAGTATAGTTGAATATCTTGTGGTCGCTCATGCGTTTGCGTGGGGGTGGCGCATCGCCTGTTGCAATAGTGATTCCCCAGTAGGGCTTGTCTGGTGCGTTCGAGTTGTGGTCACGCGAGAAACACAGGATGTTGCCAGCCACCTGCTCGTAGTCTACTTGTGGACTGCCTCCTCCTTTGTCGAACCCGCAGCGCAAAAGCTGGCGGTCGGCACTGAGCTTGGGTAGGTACAGGCGGTCGGGTCCAAACTCAAAGATCACTTGGTCTCCGTACTTACCT
>BJHB01000131.1:0-8058 GCA_014191415.1 Chloroflexota bacterium | reverse complement strand
CGAACATCATCGGGATCAAGGAAGCCAGCGGGAACCTGGACCAAGTGGCCGAGATCCTGGCTGGAGCCCCTAGCGACTTCAAGCTGTGGAGTGGCAACGATGGCGACACTTTCCCGAAGATGGCGATGGGAGGCTACGGGGTTGTCTCGGTAGCGGCCCATGTTGTGGGGCGCCTGATCCGACAGATGGTAGATGCCACCGGGGCGGGCGATGTCCGAGAAGGGGCGCGTCTGCACCTGCACCTGCTGCCGTTGGCCCGGGCACTTTTCCCTCCGATCGCCCCTGTTGCCTCGCCGGCGTCGATCAAGGCCGCGATCGGGATCCTGGGGTTTGACGTTGGTGGGCTCCGGCTGCCGATGATCGAATTGCCTGAAGCTGCGAACCATAAGCTTGCGGAAATGCTTCGGGACTACGCGACAGATCCAATGGAAATCGGTGCGCACTGATCGAATTCATGAGGATGGCGGAATTGGGAAAGCCGGATGCTCGACGGGATCTCCTAGAGCGGGTCTCCGGTGAAATCCGGGCATGCCGGGCGTGCGTCCTTCACGAGGGCACGCGCCAAGCGGTGCCCGGTGAGGGCAATCCGGATGCCGAAATCCTGCTGATCGGTGAGGCACCTGGCCAGAACGAGGATTTGCAAGGTCGCCCGTTCGTGGGCGCATCCGGACATTTCCTCACCGAAATGCTTCGGCAGAACGGACTCCGACGTGAGGATGTGTTCATCGCCAACGTCGTGAAGCATCGGCCGCCGAACAACCGGGATCCGCTTCCAGACGAAATCGAGGCATGTGCCTCGTTTCTTTCTCACCAAATCGACGCGATCGATCCCTTGGTGATCATTACTCTGGGGAGATTCTCGCTGGCAAAGTTCTTTCCGGGTGAGAAGATCAGTCAGATCCATGGCCAACCTCGGAAGATTGGTGGGCGGACGGTAATCCCGCTTTATCATCCGGCGGCGGCGCTTCATCAGGGTGCGCTTCGGAAGGTTCTCGAGGCAGACTTCGCCAAGGTTCCCGGAATCGTCGACGTTGCACGACGGGCCGCTGGCAGGACAGCCCCACCCGCTGCGGCGCCTCTACCGGGTGAGCTGGTGCAGCAGGCGTTCATGCTGCTCCAGAACTCGGCGGAGAAACTAATCGGGGAAGGGGTCGAGAGTTCAACTGATCTCACCGGTACCGCAGCACCGAAGCCCCCGCGCCAGCTTCCGCTCCTCTAGGTCCTCGCAGTTCCCGGCATGTACCCGCATCTCCGGGTCGTTGTTTAACCCGGAGATGCTCGAAGGTACAGGGTGCCCGCGATCACTCCAGTGAGTGCCGTGCTGCACACGAGGAACCAGAATGTCGCCCGCCAACGGCGCCATCGTGAAAATGCGATCGGACGACGTGATGGTGCGTAGTGCCAGGCATCAACCCATGCCTCCTGCGACGCGCGCATTGGAAATCGCGCGGCTAATGCAAGGCCGGCGAGACATGCGGTCACGGTGACGGCAATCTGCCAGTTCTCGATCACGCCCTGCCTCCAGGTGCCAGTGGTGATGCTTCAACGGGGCCGCGTTTGGATGGGTTCAGGCGTCAGGCGCTCCGGCAATGCGCCGGTCCTCCCGGGACAGGTGTTCAACGGTCTGACCGGTTTCCACGTAGGTCCGGGTGACGTGTGCGCCGCCATACGTCCAGAGGAAACGCATCTCGGAACTGCTGTCGTTGCGGAAGTGGTGCGGGACGCCCGGTGGGACAAACGTCGTGTCGTAGGGGCGGACAGTCGTCTCCTGGCCATTCATGATGGCGATGGCCTCGCCTTCGAGGATCGTGATCGCCTCTTCTACATTATGTGTATGTAATGGAATGACGGCGCCGGGTTGGAAGGTGCTGATGCCGATCGTCAGGCTTGTACTTCCCCGGTCGGAATGGACGAGGGGTTGGGTGACCACTCCCTTGGCGCGGGAGATCGTCGGAAGTTCGCTTGGTCGGAGGATTTGTCCCTGGGCGGGTGGGTTGGTCGTGTCGGTCACCGATGCCTCCTGCGATGTTTGGCGCGCACCGTGCGTCGCAGGGTTCCGCGCAATGATCAGTCTACGACCCAGTTCACGTTGGGGGGTGCGGTACCATCGCGAATGGTCGCTGCGGGTCCATCCGCGTGGCAGGCCGGACTCGGAGTGGAACTGTGCCTGACCGCCCGCCGACATTCTTCACTTGGGACGAGATTGTTCCCAGAGAACTTTTCCCGGGTGTGACCGGCCAGATTGTTTCCGGGACGAATGTGATGCTTTCCAGGGTGACTATCCCGGCGGGAAGCGTGGTTCCACCGCACTCGCACCCGCATGAACAGGCCGGATGGGTGATCGAGGGTGATGCGACCTTCACGATTGGTGGGGTTTCCCGTCACCTAAAGGTCGGTGACTACTACTTCATCGGTAGCAACGTGACCCACGCCGTCGTCCCAGGTCCCGACGGGATCGTTGGCCTTGATGTGTTCGGCCCCCCCCGTGAGGATTACTTTCCCCGCGAGTGACCGCGTTGGGTCTGGGTCCTGGCACACGTGACGGTTGAAGATCCGAGCCGGCGGTGGTGTCCTGGGGCCAGTTTGCAAGAGAGGCGTGAGAAACGATGTCCAAGTACCGAGTGCTCCTGACGGGGAACCATTTCCGCCGAACGAACCCCGCGCACGAGAAGCGGTTGGTCGACGCTGGCTGCGAAATCGTGATGAGCCCTTACGGGCGGTCAGCTACGGAGTCCGAACTCATTCCGCTCCTCGAGGGTGTGGATGCAGTGCTCGCGAGTACCGATCACTTCACCATGGCGGTTTTTGCGGCTTCGCCTCGCCTGAAGATCGTTGCGCGGTGGGGGGTTGGCTATGACGCCATCGACGTTGACGGCGCGACCGAACACGGTGTCTGGATCACCACGACCCCGGGTACGAATGAACACTCGGTAGCCGATGCGACCATGACGATGATCCTTGCGATAGCGCGGGATGTCGTCGAACATGTCGAGACCACGCGCGCGGGCAGGTGGGACAGGCTGGTCGGAGTCGAATTGCTTGACCAGACCATCGGGGTCATTGGCTTCGGCCGCATCGGGCGTCAGGTCGCAATTCGGGCGGGTGCGTTCGGGATGCGCGTCCTGGCTTATGATCCGGTCTTGACCGATCAGGCGATCCGCGATGGTGGTGCGGAACCTGCGACGCTTGAGGATGTGCTGCGTCAGGCTGATTGGGTGACGCTCCACGCCCCATCGATGGCTGAGACCCATGACCTCATTAATGCCCGCACATTGGCGATGTGCAAGAAATCGGCGTACATCATCAATACCGCCCGCGGTGACTTGGTGAATGAGGACGATTTGGCTGAGGCCCTGCGGTCGGGAACCGTTGCCGGCGCGGCCCTTGATGTCTTCAAGACCGAACCGATCAAATCGGACAACCCCCTGCGGTCCCTGCCGAATGTACTGCCGTTCCCGCATATCGCAGGGATTACGAAGCAATCATCGGAGCGGATGTCCGCAATGTGTGTCGATAACATCCTGGCGGTACTCGCCGGGCATGCCGCACCAACGCCGGTGAATCGTCCGGCGACACCCAGGCACTGACCCGTGAAGGACCGGTTGGGACGGGTCATGAACGACCCGTCGTTCGTCTATGGCGAGGTTTACGGACCGATGATCACGGTTGAGCGGTCAATCGTGTTGCTTCAGGTTCGCCTCGCCCAACTGCCACCCGAGACCCTGACATTGGAGTTTCTCGACGAACAGTACTCCGCGCTCCTGAAGACACTGGTGTCATCCGGATTGTGCGTTGTCACATCATTTACCCAGCCGACCATCGAGAAGACCATCTGGTTTGCGCACCAGCGCTCACAGATTGACCGGTTTCGGGACTAGACTTAGGTATGACTACCACGAGTACCCAGTACATCCTCGAACTCTTGCCGAACCCCCCGGAGCGGGTGCTTGGGGAACGGATGGAGGCCAACCAGTTCACCTACGGCCCCAGCGAAATCCTGGTCGCGCGCGAGTCTGGTGGCAACGGCGATATCGTCGGTGCCGTCCGGCTGGCCATGCGTACCCGGACCCTGCGCCCGCAGGGACTGATCACGGACTTGCAAGTTGACAAGGACCTGCTCGATAGCGGGTTGCCAGAGCAACTCATTTCCGATGCGGAGCGACGCCTTTTGGAAAACGGCGCGCAGAAGATCGACGGCCTTCTCCTCGATGGAGAGGGGATGGCTTCCTATTACTACAGGCTTGGCTACTGGTCGTCACGTCGGATGGTGATGCTGGCATGGGATCTCACGGCCCTGCGGGACATTCCGATGACAACCGAGTACGAGATTGTCCAGGTCGACCGGCCGGATGTCGATTCGACGGCGCAGTTCATCATCAACAGTTACCAGCCGTATTTCCGGTGGTGGAAGGAACCTCGCGAGGATCAGAAGTGGTTCCGCGTGGAACTTCAGTCTGAGGAGCAAGGCGACCTGTACGCCCGGGCGACCGAAGAGATCCAGGCGCGAGTTCATGCCGCTGTGGCGAATGCAGGAAAGGACACCGCGCAGACCTACTTCCTGGCATATCGCGATGGAGAACTTGTTGGCCTGTGTGACGCCCGAGATGGTGGTCCGGGACAGGACACCTTCGAATGGTGTGTCCTTGTCAGCCGGAAGAGCATCGGCCGTGGCCTCGGCTCGTCACTGCTCGGAAGTGCATTGCGCTGGCTTCGCGATGAGCGTGGCCGGACACACGCCGAATACACGAGCACGTCCGGTCTAGACGACTATGACCCCCTCATTTACTTGTCGACGGTTGCGACCGGAGCGTTCATGAAGGGCGAGTTCCTGGACTGCGTGAAGACCCAGTTTGGTGACGCCTCCGCGTAAGGCGGGTTGGGGATCAGTCGGCTGGCGACTGGTCCCCGATTACCGACTGGACATCCTGAGTGCCGGGTAGTCCGGTATCGGTTCCAATCCCGTTCGTGCGGAAATACTCGAAGAGGTGCCGTTCGTCTCGGAACCATCGGGTGCAGTAGCGGGTGAAGAACGGGCTTGGCGGAGATGACGGTAACCACACGGCGTAGACACGCTTGCCTCGGTGAATCGCGTCTTTCATCTCGCAGATGACGCCTGCTGACAGCGTCGTGGTTGGGTAGTAGACGACCACGATCTGTGACTGGTCGATCAGCTTGTAGTCGCGGTCGACGATCTGGCCATCGACGTGGGTCAGGTTTTCCGGATTGACTGGTCGGCCGCCGTCGGCGTCTCCGTCCTCCCGGGCGTCCAGCAGGAGGTCCCGGGCACGTCCGGTCTTGTGCGAAGTTCCTCCGACGCCCTGGAGCGACTCGGTTGCGTCCGCGGCAGCACTGCGCGCGGTTGCGCTCCCGTCGGAGAAGCCAATCGCTGCATCCCGGTCCATTGAATAGTCGTCGACGGCCGCAGGGTCAAAGACCACGACATGCTCCCGAAGTTCCTGACGGAAGTTCTCCAGTTTGGTGAACAGGTCGGCCCCCTCGAAGTGGGTCATCGGGTAGCTCAGGTATGCCGTCGGGGTCCTGGGTTCGAACATCAGGCGGAACAAGGTGTCTGGGCCCTGTTTGCGCCCGATCAGGAAATGCGGTTTCCGCTGCCAAGCCGCCATCATCTCGGTCGCCGACCGTTCCACGTCGCGCCACCAAAGGAGGTTGTTGATGGTGACGGTGCGCCAGCGTTCCTCGGTGAGGCGCTGCCGGATAGCCAGGATTCCGTCGGTGATGGTGACGTACGCATCCGGTTGCAGCTGGGTTAGGTAGTAGACATCGAGGCCCGGCACCACCGAGTAGTTCCACGAGAAGGTGGCATGGGTGACGATCAGCCACGGCTCATCCGCGGGAAGGTCCCGGACGGCGGCGAGGATGCGCTCCATCGCAGCAGCGCGGTACGCGCCCAATGCCGTGGGGAAGACGTCAAGGACCGTCTCCTCCTGGAGGTCGTCGCCGCGTTCGTGAGCGAGGTGGAACATGATCTCGCGGACATCGAATACGTGCAGCCGTCGTCCGTGTGCCTCGGCGTGGCGTCGGACGGCGTTGACGTAACTTGTCCGGCCGGAACCAGACATCCCGGTGCATAGCACGTTCATCCTGTTGCTCCCTGTCACGAACCCCGATGCCCTGACTGGCGCCACCAGGCGCGCATTCACGTACTTGGCAAGGTGTCCGGCCGGTAATTCCACCAGATCGCTTGACGCCCATCTAGGTGGGGGGCTAGAGTTTGATAGTATCCGTCGCGCCGGGTGGTGTGGCGCTCTAACAAGGGGAACGAACGATGCCGTTTACCGTCCAGGATCTCACCTACGCCAAGGATTCACTCGAGGGGATCTCGCAGAAGACGATCGAGGCCCATCATGACCGCCTCTACGCCGGATACGTGAACAAGCGCAACGAGATTGATGCGGCCCTCCCCAAGGCAGACAAGTCAAAGGCGGCTGCGACGTACAGCGAGTATCGTGCCCTCAAGCTCGAGGAGACGTTCAACGCCGACGGGCAGATTCTTCACGAGCTGTATTTCGCGCATCTGGGCGGGCATGGTGGCCAGCCATCGGGCGCGCTTCTCACCCAGATCGAACACGACTTCGGATCCTTCGAGGAATTCGTCGCTGACGTCAGTGCTTGCGGGATGGCGTCGCGCGGATGGGCCACGGTTGCCTACGACCCCACCGACGGCAAGATCCACAGCTTCCTCGGTGACGCCCACAATCATGGTGGCGTCTGGGGCGCAGTGCCGCTCATGACCCTCGACGTGTATGAGCATGCGTACTTCATGGACTACGGCACCGCTCGCGCCGAGTACATCAAGGCGTTCTGGAAGAACGTCGACTGGTCGGTTGTCGAGAAGGCCTTCGCGCAGGTCAAGCACTGACCCGAATAGCCTTTCCAGGCTTGTGGAACTGATCGGCCCGGAGTGGTAACGCTCCGGGCCGTTACATTTCCCCGTGGTAGCGGTTCCAAGTCCCATGAGGGATTGCACAGTACCGCTGAGACGCCCGACAATCGCTCCATGACAGTTGCATCAGGCCACGCCGACCGTCCGGACGCGGAATCGCGCGCCGGGGATACCCACCCCGATTACGATGCCTTGTTCGCCAAGCGCGTCGCCGAGGCGGGTCCACCTCTCATGCGTGCGGGTGCGGGAGGCGCGGCGGGTGTCATTCCCCTGACGTATGGCTTTCCCGACCCCGGTTCGTTCCCAGTTACCGATTTGATTGAGGCTTCCCGTGCGGTTCTTGCCGGTAACGCCGCGAATGCACTCCAGTACGGGCCAATTGCCGGGCCGGTGTCGATGCTCAACTTGCTGGTGGCGAAGCTTGCGGGCGAGGGCATCTCGGTCACTCATGAAAACCTGGTCGTGACGTCGGGCGGTTCACAGGGCATCGACCTAGTGACCCACCTTGTCATCAACCCCGGGGACACCATGCTGGTTGAGGCACCGACATTCATTGGTGCCCTCCAGACATTCCGCAATGCCGAGGCAAACCTGCTTGAGGTTCCAATCGACGAGCACGGACTTGATGTCGTCGCCCTCGAGAGCGTCCTGCTCCAAGCGCGCGCCGATGGTGTCCGGCCCAAGCTCCTCTACACCATCCCGACCTTCCACAATCCCGCCGGGGTGACGCTTGCTGCGGAACGACGTCCGAGGGTGATCGAACTGGCCCGCGAGTACGGGTTCCTGATCCTCGAGGACGATGCCTACAGCGAACTCCGGTTTGCGGGCGAACCGTTGCCGTCGCTTTATTCCTTGGATCCGGAGGGTTGCGTGATTCAGGTGCGCACCTTCTCGAAAATCCTTGCGGCGGGCTTGCGCCTTGGTTACCTCGTGACACCTGCGCCACTGCTTTCGCGGTTACTGCAACTCAAGGTGGACGTAGGCACCAGCCCATTCGGCAATCACGTCGCCGCGACGTATGCGGCGGATGCCGCGTCCCTGACCGGGAGGCTTGACGCGCACATCCTTGAACTTCGCGCGATCTACCGCGAACGGCGGGATGCGATGCTTGGCGCCCTCACGGAGTACGCGCCCGATGGGGTGACGTGGACGGT
>BJHB01000130.1:0-8099 GCA_014191415.1 Chloroflexota bacterium | reverse complement strand
TTCGGTCGCGGCCGAATTGATCAGGACGCCCTCGCGGATCACGGCATCGGCAACGTGGCGGTAGCGTGAGGCATCCCAACCACCGGCCTCGGAGGAATCACCATCCACAATTGCCCGGCCGACGCGCCCCACGAACAGGAGATGCATTGCGACGGCGAGGGCGGTACTTGGATCACTCCACCCGAGGACCGCCTGCAAGGCGCAGAGGTTCGCGATGCTGTCGCCGCCACCGCCGAACTCCCGCGGGATTGACCGGGCCAGGTAGCCAAGGTCGTGAAGCGCCCGGTAGTTCGCGAACGGGAAGGTACCGTCACGATCATAGAGGTCGGCGGTCTGCGCGAACCGTGCTGACGTGGCCAGAAGGTCGGCGTGACCGGGGATCGAGGGTGCGGACGTTGGCCAACGCATGTGGGTTGGTCGAGTATAGTGCCCGCCCGATGGCCCGCACCGATGGTGTGCGGGTGTGATGAGATGCTGGATCGGGATCAGGAGAGGTTGCCATGAAGATTGCCCGGGTCGAGACGCACCACTTGCGCAACGTGCCGACGCCGCGACCACTGCAGTTCGCGTGGGATCCGGGAGAGGTGACGACCTCCACGTCGTTCACGGTCGTGAAGGTGTTTTCCGATAGTGGCCTGGTGGGATTCGGCCACAGTTACGCCCCTGACGCCGTGGCGGCTGCCGGTGCGCGCCTGATCGGGTCGGACATCTTTGCCACGGAACAGCATTCACGGGTGATCCGCAAGTTCCACCGGGCGTGGGGTCTTGAGACTGCAATCTGGGACCTGATTGGCAAGGCCTGCGGGCAACCCCTCTACAAGTTGTGGGGTGGCTATACGGACCGTATCCGGGGATATGCCTCGACAATCGAGGTTGGGTCGCCCGAGGAACGCGCCGAAGACACCCTGGGGTTCATCGAGGAGGGGTTCCGGGCGATCAAGTTGCGTCTGCATAACGACACGCTTGCGGAAGACATTGCCTTGGCGAAGGCGGTCGCCGACGCCGCGAACGGACGCATGGACCTCATGGCCGACGGCAACCAGGCGCAGACGCCGGTCACGCCATCATCGCAGTCGGGCGTGATCTGGGACCTGAAGCGTGCGAAGTACACGGCGCGGGCACTGGAAGAGATGGGGTTCGTGTGGCTTGAGGAACCGCTGTCGCGCTACGACTACGACGGCCTGTCGGAGCTGAACTCCAGCGTGGACATGGCAATCGCGGGTGGTGAGAACAACAGTTACTTCCATGAGTTCCGGACGCTCCTCGATCGCAATTGCTACGACATCCTGCAACCGGACGCCCTTGTATCGGAGGGGATTGGCCAGTTGAGGAAGATTGCCGCGCTGGCGGAGGTCCGTGCCAAGTTGTGCGTGCCCCACCACGGCGGTGGAGGCATCTGCACCTATGCCCACCTGCACTTCTCGGCGGGTGTGCCGAACTCGCCGTGGGTGGAGATCATGCGCGACAAGCCAGGCGAGTTTCCGTGGCCGGCGGCCCATACACCTACGGTGCCGATCATGGTAGACAAGGAGGGCAATGTGCCGTTGCCCCAGGGTCCGGGCCTCGGGATCGAACTGGACGAGGACTTCATCCGGAAGTACTCGGCCTGAGCACACAAGGGGTTCCTATGCGAGGGGCGGGATCGTGATGGTCCCGTCCGGCGCTACCACGGGCCTCGCCAGGCGGAAGCGGTCAGTTGTTCGGATGTAGTCGTCCCCGCTACCACGGCCAATCTGGCGTGCCACGTCCGTGAGGATGCGCCCGTTGTCCCATGCCTCGTCGGCGACGTGGATGCGGACGACGGTGCCGAGGACAAGGCTTCCGGCACCTGGCACCTCGCCGCCAACATGGACGATGCGGTCCAGTTGGCATTCATAGGCGACGGGCGACAGGGTCACCCGCGGTGGGCGGACCACCACGGAGGGCGTGGTTTCAAGTCCTGCGAGGGCGAACTCGTCAACTTCCGGGCCAACGGCGGCTGCCGAGAGGTTCATGGCATCGGCAAGGGTTTCACCGACGATGTTGACCACGAATTCTCCGGTGGCCTCGATATTGACGAGCGTGTCCTTGCGCCCACCATCGGAACCGCGACGGGCGGGAACGACACACAGGGTTGGCGGATTTTCGCAGACAACGGTGAAGAAGCTGAATGGGGCAAGGTTGGGCGTGCCGTCGGGTGCGATGGTGCTGACCCAGGCGATTGGCCGGGGCAGGACGCCGCCAATGAGGAGGCGGTAGACGTCACGCGAGGCGATGGCTTTGGGGTCGATGTCCATGACGGCAACGGTACCGCACACCTTGGACGATGCGGAACCCTGATCGCGGTCCCGGCGCGCTATCCGCGACCGGAACCGTGACGGCAAGTCGGGGGTCAGTGGCCGATGGTGGCGTTGACGGCTTCACCAAAGATTGCGAGAAGTTCGTCGAGTTCGGTCTCAGTGATGACGAGGGGCGGAGCGAACATGACGATGTCGTTCCGGGTGCGGGTGAAGAGGCCTCGTTCTCGCATTGCCTTGGCGAGGGCTGGGACACCGCCGGGCACGGCTCCGGGGTTGAACTCGACGGCACCCATGAGGCCAAGGCCACGCACCTCACGGACGGCGGGGTGGGACGCGTAGGCACGCAGTCCGGTCTGCAAGCGGGCTCCCATGATGGCGGCACGCGCGACGAGCCCCTCGTTCTCGATGATGTCGAGGTTGGCGTGTGCGACAGCGCAACAGGTCGCATGTGCTGAATATGTGAAGGCATGCCACCACCGGCTTGCCGATGGCTGGTTATAGATGACTTCACGGATTGCGTCGCTGATGATGATCCCGCCGAGTGGCTGGTACCCGGAGGTGACACCTTTGGCGAAAGAGATCACGTCTGGCACGACGTTCCACTGGTCAAGCCCCCAGAACGTTCCGGTGCGCCCGAAGCCGGTGATGACCTCGTCGGCGATCAGGATGATGTCGTGGTGGTCACAGAGGGCGCGGAGGCGGGGGAAGTAGTCGGCCGGAGGCGGATAGACCCCACCGGAACCCTGGACGGGTTCGGCGATGATTGCGGCGATCGTTCCGGCACCGTGCTCGGCGATGACGGCCTCGATGGCTTCGATGTCCATCGGGGGAACCATGACGAAGCCCGGGGCGGGTGGACCCCAATGCGGGTGGAAGGCGGCGAGGCCGGTGGCGGCGGTCGCACCGATGGTGGTGCCGTGGTACCCGTTGGTACGGGAGATGATTGTCGACTTCTCCGGCTGTCCCTTGAGGGCCCAGTAGCGCCGGACCGTCTTGAAGGCAGTGTCGCTGGATTCGGCACCTCCGGTGGTGAAGAAGACCGTGTTGAGGTGGTCACCCGGTGCAAGGCGCGCCAGACGGGCGGCGAGGGTGATCGCCGGTTCGTTGGATGACCCGACATACGAGTTGACGAAGGCCAGCTTCCGCATCTGGGCGGCGCCGGCGTCGGCGAGTTCCTGCCTTCCGTGCCCGACGAAGACATTCCACAGGCACGCCAACCCGTCGATGTAGCGCTTGCCGTTGACATCCCAGAGGATGGCGCCTTCACCGCGGTCGAAGATGACCGCTTCGGCATGGTCGGCAGGATGGTGTTGTGGGTGGAGGAGGTGCGCGTGGTCGAGGGCGAGGAGGGAAGCGTAATCGTGCGGGTACTCGTCAACTTCCTCGGCACGGTGGGGCGCGAAAGTCGTACTCATCAGTGTGGCACTATACCCACGCCTTCCGGGGAGTGCGGAGACCGGGACGACCGGATGCCTGCCGGAAGCAGGGGGAGCGATATCGTGTCGACATTCACGTTGCCATCGCGGTGGCACAAGGATCACTGGAACAAGGTTGGCCAGGTGGCATTCACGTCCCGTGGCGGAAGTGGAAGCATCGATCCAAACGATTCCGTCCATGGGGCACTTCTGGCCAAAGGGCTTGAACTGCACATGGAACCACTCCACGATGCCCATGGCAATGTCAATGGGTCGTTCAAGACGGCCGATGTGGTGATTTCGGGTGTCGGCCTGACCGCTCACGACATCGAGCAGTTCCATCATGCCCGCCTGATCCTGCGGCCATTCGTGGGTTACGACGACATTGACGTCGATGCCGCAACTGCGAACGGGATCCTGTTCGCGAACATCCCGGATGCGTTCAGCGAAGAGGTTGCCAACCACGCGCTGGCGCTGATCCTTGGAATGAACCAGCAGTTGCTGATCTCGGACCATTTCGTTCGGTCTGGCGCGTGGGCTGACCAGCGCAGTCGCCCGAAGCGCGCGGTTCCGGTGCACCGTCTTTCGGTGCAGACCGTCGGGCTGATCGGGTTTGGGGTGATTGCGCGCCTCACGGCCGAGCGCCTCCGTCCGTTCGGTTTCAAGGTGCTTGCGTATGACCCCTACGTAACCCAGGAAGTGGCTGACGGGTATGGCGTGACGATGGCATCATTCGACGATGTGCTTTCGCACTCCGACTTCGTGAGCGTGCACACGTTCCTGGCAGCGAGTACGCGCCACCTGATCAATGCCGAACGACTGGCACAGATGAAGCAGGGCGCGTACCTGATCAATACGGCGCGCGGGCCAATCGTCGATGAGGCTGCGCTCATCGAGGCGATCAAGTCCGGGCATCTTGCCGGAGCGGGCCTTGACGTCACCGAGGTCGAGCCGCTTGCCAAGGACAGTCCGCTGCACGCCTTGCCGAACGTGATCCTGACGCCTCACATGTCGAGTGAGTCGGTGGAGGCGGGTTTGGCGGTGCGTCGGCGCACGCACGAGATCGCATCGAGTGTCGCGACAGGTGGATTGCCGGACCGGCACGTATGCCAGAACCGGCCACTGTTCGATCAGATCAAGGAGGCGCTCGGTCACTGACCGCGCGTATCAGGCAATCCCCGACCCGGCCGGGCGGTGACTGGCGAGGGCATCCGGAAGGATGCCCCTGTCGCCGTTACGGGGTCAGTGACCCCCTCTTCCTTCCCAACTGATGACGCCACCGATCAGGAAGAAGAAGGCAAGCCCGCTGACGACGGCGAACTCGCGGATTTCCGGGAAGAGGAACGCCACGATCCAGAAGGCGATGGCGATAGCCAGGCACGTCCAGGCCGCGCGCGCAGGATTGCTTGCCATTGGTGTGATCTCGATGGACGGTGTCCGGGTTGGCTGCTGGGTCGTTCCCGTGCCGGACAGGTTGTCCCTGCCGGGCGGTGCTTCGACCCGTTGTCAATGGTAGCCCTTGGCGTCGGCGTGCCGGTCGATCCGGGGATCCACGAATCCCATGTCTGTATTGTTTGATTTGCTTTTCCGAGTGCTTGCACGGATCCAGGCGATCGGTGCCTCGTTCGTGGTGCGGTTGACATCGCCCGGGACGTGGCAACAGCTTGCGCCACTGGTGGCACTCCTCGGGGCGGCGGTTGCTTGGTACCTCTGGAACCGTGCGGGGCGGTCGGCACTTGGCCGGGCGGCACGGTGGTGGGTGGGATTCCTGGCCCTGTTCGGGCTGTTGACCCCGCCCATCTACTTCCAGGCGGTCCTGCCCGATGGCGCCGCCGGGTTGGTGGCAATCGAGATCAACGCGTCGAGGCTTGGGCGCGCCCAGTTCCCGGCGGAGATGGTCATTGTCGCCCTCGTGGTCATGGTGGCTTCCGCAGGGGTTTCGCTCTGGCGTTGGCGCCAATCACGCCTGTCGGTGGCCGAACACCGGGCACTCACCGTGGCGTGGCGAGGTTTCCGTGCCGGATTACTGTTCTGGGCCGTCCGTGTGGGCGGCGTATCCGGGGCAGTGTTCGCGGTACTCGCGGGTTCGGGCCTGGCTGGGGCGCGACAGGTTCCGGTACTGACCGCGACCCCTGGTTCGCTTTGGGTCGGCACCGCGTCTGGCGTGAATCGCGTTATCGTCGACCGTGAGGGAGAGACCCGCCTCGAGTCCCTGGCTTGGCCAACTTCGCCGTTGCCATCCAACGAGGTCGGTTCGATTGCGATCGGCCCCGAGGGTGAGGTCTGGATCGCGACGGCCCGCGGTCTCGTGCAGGCACCCACGCCCGATGGCGACCGGTGGACGGTACACACCATCGAGGATGGAAGCCTGCCGGACTTGTACGTCTTCGGGGTGGCAGTTGACCGGCGAGGTGTTGCGTGGGTGGCCACCGCCAACGGCGGCGCGGCGTTTGATCCGCGCCGGGGAACCTACCAGTACATGGGGCGAAACGCGCCCTTGCTGCACCAGATTCTCGACACGGTCTACGTGGATGGTGCCGGCCGGACGTGGTTCGGAGGGGCCGGTGGGGTGAACGTCTTCTCGCCCAAGACGGCAGTGAGTGCCGATGGCGCGCGCGCTGAGGTTGAGTGGGCCGAGATGGCGGTACAGGGTGGTGGTGACGGTTCGTGGCTTGTTGGATTGACGCGATACAACACCGATGGCGTCCTGCCAGACACGCTTGTCTTCACCATCACTGGCGACCGACGCGGGCGGATCTGGATTGGCACCGAGAACGGGGCGGCGGTCTTCACACCACAGCCGAAAGCTCCCGCACTCGGAGCGTATGACCACGCCAACTGGCAGACATTCACTGGCGTGAACAGTGAACTGGTGCACCCGAAGGTACACGCGATCATCGAGGATGGCGAAGGGCGCATCTGGTTCGGGACCGAGGGTGGAGTGACGATCCTTGATGAGCGCCGTGATGCGCGTGATCCGCTGCGCTGGCAGTCGGTCACGGCGTCCGGTGCGGGGGGATTGCCTCATCCGTGGGTCCAGGTGATGGCACGCACACCGGATGGGCGCATCTGGGTCGGAACGCGCGGAGGTGGACTGGCGGTTGCCGACCAAGCCGATCCGACCCGTTGGACGGTCTACCAAGCACATCCGGTGCGACGTTTCCTTGGGGTGATTTGGCCTCCATTCTGGCAGGAGAATGTCCTGAGCAACGATGTCCGCGCCTTGGTCTGGGAACCGGGTGCGGGCTCTTGAAGGAAGGATGAGGCGATGAGTGATGGCACGGTGGCGTGCAGGCGGTTCGCCGAGGCGTTTGTCGCGACGATCTCGTCATTGCGGGAGTTCACCCGAGAGAACATGGCGCCCTACTTCCACGATGATGTCACTTGGCAAGCCGGGGTGATGCGCCTCGAGGGGATCGATATCTTCATTGCGGCAAACAACCAGGCCTGGCAGACGCTTGGCTACCCGGCGGTGCGTGACGTGGAGATTGATGCCGGCGAAGATTTTGCGGTGGTTGGCTACACCCTGGCGGGCACGCACGAGTTGCCGATGATGGGTCAGGCGGCGACGGGGAAGCCGATCGCGATGCCGGCACTGCTGGTGTTCCGGTTGCGGGACGGACGGATTGCCCACCTGCGGACGATGACCGACAACGCCGGCGCAATGCGCGTCGCCGCGAATGCCGGGTAAGCAATGCTTACCCCTCGTACCCGGTTCCACTCAAGTCTGATCGGGCCGAACCGGGCGGTTATTCCCACTCGACGGTGGCAGGTGGCTTTGAGGTGATGTCGTACACCACCCGGTTGACCTGCGGAACTTCGTTGACGATGCGATTCGCGGCGCGGGCAAGGACGTCGTACGGGAGGCGTGCCCAGTCGGCGGTCATGTAGTCGTCCGTTGTTATGGCGCGCAGGGCAACGACATGGCCATACGTTCGGTAGTCGCCCTGGACCCCGGTGCTTCGTGCATTCGTAAGGACGGCGAATACCTGGCCGAGGCCTCGGTAGAGACCTGCCTGCTTGATCTCGCCAACGAAGATGGCGTCGGCCTCGCGGAGGACGGCGGTCTTTTCCGCAGTGACTTCGCCGAGGATGCGCACGGCCAGGCCCGGACCCGGGAAGGGATCGCGCCAAACGATGTCATCGGGGAGGCCAAGGGCGCTGCCGACGGCGCGTGCCTCATCCTTGAAGAGGTAGCGGAGCGGTTCCACCAGGCGGAAGGCCAGATCGGCGGGCAGGCCACCGACGTTGTGGTGGGTCTTGATCTTGGCGGCGGACTTGCTTTCCGGCGTCGCACTTTCGATGACATCCGGGTAGAGGGTGCCTTGGGCGAGGAAATCGAAGGGGCCACCCTCGGTGGCGAGGGTGCGGGCTTCGCGTTCGAACGCGCGGATGAAGCGTTCGC
>BJHB01000129.1:0-8104 GCA_014191415.1 Chloroflexota bacterium | reverse complement strand
GGGATCTTGCCGGGCCAGTCGGACGGTTCGTCCTGCCGTCTCCCTTCAAAAGAGTTCAAGCGAAGACGCACGGTGGTGGATCGACCGTAACGCTGCCAAAGGACCGCCATTCCACCCAACTGGTGAGTGCGGCAAGGCGGCGTGCACTGGGCCTTCCGATGTCCACTGGCGTGATCCTGGACGTCCCGCTCCATTCGGGCATCACGCTGTTCCGATCGGAAGTCACGGCCGCCGGCGACTTGACCGGATCAACAAGAATGCTCCCGCGAGCGGTTCTCATCGTCGGTCGTGTCGATGCGCCCGGTGCGATCCTGCCAACCGAATTGCTGCACGGATGGCCGACAGAAGACGATCTGGAGATCCTGGGGGTTGGCCTCGCGAACGTCCCACTGGGCCAACATTCGGACTGGTGGATGCAACCGCTTGGTGAGCCTGTGAGCCAACCGACTTGGTTCATCCTGGACAGCGAGCGACAGAGGGACGTTTCCCGAACACGCCTCAATCGCCAACTGGACAACCGGTACCGATATAGCGTCGACCACCTGCCAACAGCGGATAGCCTCAGGGGTGCCGGATTGACCGATGCCGTCCTCGTCTGCCAGCAATCCGTCCCGGCACCGGACCTGGAACCCTGGATTGGCAGCCTCCTCGATCACGGCTTTCCCGTCCGCGTCCGGGCATGTCAGTGAACAGTTTGGGCCAGACCAGGCCGCTAGCCGGGAAGGGCCGCGTCACCGATGAGTAATTCCACGACCACACAGTCGCGCCATTGGCCGTCCAGACGGGCGTGCCGGCGGTAGATCCCCACCTCGCGAAACCCCAGACTCCGGCAGAGAGCCCGGCTCGCGATATTCTCGGGAAAGAGGCGCGACACCAGCTTCCAAAATCCACGCGTCTCACATGCACCAATCAGGCCATGAAGCGCCATCGTTCCGACCCCAAATCCACGGGCGTCTCGGGCGACATAGACCGAGAACTCACCGATACCGTCATAGCAAGCGCGCGGTCGGTACGCGCCTACACTCGCCCACGCCACTACCGATCCGTTGCGTTCCACAACGACGGTCGGGTGACGATCACCTCTTTCGGCGATCCCGGACTCCACTTGATCGGCGGTCCTTGGGACAGTCTCGAAAGTAGCTGTACGGTCCTCGATCCCCTCGTTGTGGATCCGGGCAATTGCAGGAGCATCGCTTCGATCGGCCAGACGCATCGTGTACGCGCCATTTGACGGTGCCATGCGGGTTACTCTATCGCCGGGGTCAAGTCCGTGCGCCGTGGCCATCAGATCACCTTGGGGGGCCGGCATTCGTGAGCGCAACCGACTCCAGTCCGGGCCAGAACCAGCGACCGCTTGGCAACTCCCCGGGGTCACTCCTGATCCTTCCGTTCGGCCCGTCGACGCCTGACGGTCACCTTGACCAACTCTTCGGCCCATTTCTGTCCAACGCCATCGAGACGGCACCGATGCCCGACTTTGCAGTGAGCGGAGAGCCGTACCCAACGCTTTCCACACTGGTACTTGAGCAAGGTGCGCTTGATTCGCTGACCCGACTGACGGGATCGTTCGACCGCATCATCTCCAAAGCGATCGATCACATCCTCGAGGACCGGGAATATCTGGTGCGTCTAGGCTTCCCAGACGTTGCCATTGTTCCGCTAACTCGCGAACCTCGGGGAACCCGGCCGCTCCTAGGCCGCTTCGACTTCCTTCTTGACACCAATGGCACGTGGCAGCTCATCGAATACAACGCGGATACCCCGTCCGGTCTTCGCGAAACGATCACGATTGAGCCGCTGGTTTGGCACTACCTTCCGAAAACGCTCGGGCAAGCACGTCCGGCCGGGGCGCACCTGGGCGCGGCAGTCGTACGGGCAACATTAGGGAGACTTTCACCGCCGCTGGTGAGTGGTCGCGCTGTGCGGACGCTTGGCATCTTCACGGATGCCAGTCACACCGAAGACTTTGCGCAGACCGAGGCATTTTCCAAACTCCTTCGCGAACCACTCTCGAGGTCGGGAATTGAAGTTGTGGTCGGTGATGTTGACAACCTGCACCTTGTCCACGGTCGACTTCACTTCCAGACAGGTCCCGTGGATGCGGTCTACCGGTACTTCCCGTTCGAATCACTCCTTGGGCTAACCGCATGGACGACGCTGTTCAGCGCCGTCGCTACCGGCCAGGTAAGGCTCTTGAATGGGCTACGTGGCCTGCTTGCGCAGAACAAGGGCGTTCTTGCATGGATCTGGTCGCACCGGGATGACGATGAAGTCTTTGGGGCGAGTGACCAGGAAATAATCAGGAACCACTTGCCGGCAACCGGGTGGGTGGATGCCATCCCTCCGCGTGATGCGCGCAACGGAGTGATCCTGAAGCAGGTGTTCGGTCGCGAGGGTGAGGAGGTTCGGCACGGATCCGACCTCGATGACGACTCTTGGCAACAGTGCGTCGAGTGGGGAAGTTACGTGTCGCAACAACGTGTGGTGACCGTTCCGTCGCGGGCGATGGTCGCCACGTCGCTGGGCCACCGGGACGTCCGGGTATGGCCGTGTATCGGCAGTTTTGCGGTTAATGGACGTTGGGCCGGTGTCTACACGCGCATCGGCGCCGAGATCACGCAACATGACGCGAAGTGGTGCGCCACCGGGGTGACGACCTACGGGCAGTCCAAGTTGACATGAACGTGTAACCTTCGGGGCGCCAAAGTAACGCCCACGGATCGATCGTGCCCCCTATGATTATACTGACGCTGTCATGGGCTGTGCCGAGGCCACCTGAGATCAGTTCTGGCCGAGCAGCGCTCCCGCAAATCAGGGTCGGTCCGAATGGATGAGAGGTGTCCAAGTATGGCAAGTTTGAACAGGCGCGCACTAGGGATAAAGGTAGCGACAAGCGCTGCCGCCGTTGCTGCGATTTCACCGATCCAAGTGGCGCTGGCAGGCGGAGGCGGCGGTGGCACCTATGGGGCTACCGGAAACATTGTGGAAACGGCCGTTGCCAACGGCATGTTCATGACCTTGGTTGCTGCGGTCAAGGCGGCAGGCTTGGTGGACGCACTTTCCGGCCCCGGCCCGTTGACCGTTTTCGCACCAACCGATGAGGCGTTCGCAAAGCTCGGCAAGGCTACGATCGATAGCGTTCTCGCCGACAAGGCGCTTCTCACCAAAATCCTGACCTACCATGTCGTCAGCGGTCGGGTCATGGCTGCAGACGTCGTCAAGGTCACCTCCGCCAAGACATTGCAAGGTGGAGATGTCAAGGTGGCGGTCGTCGGCGGATCCGTGAAGATCAACGATGCTACGGTGGTCGTAGCGGATGTGCTGGCAACCAACGGTGTGATCCATGTGATCGACACCGTGCTCATGCCTTCCTAACCGGGAACACACACCCTCGCAACATCCCCGGGGCGATATTCGTCGGCCCGGGGTTCTCTTTTTTTTAGCCCCAAGCCCGGCGCTTGCCGGAAATGTAACCGGGTGGAACCCTCTTCGTAACAGGACGATAGCCGCCATCCCACGTCTGGATACATTCGGTGGCAACGCTCATATGGAACCGTGTCGTCAGCCCAACGCTGGCGGCGCATGACTAAGGAGCAAACCAACCGTGACAGGCATGAACCGACGGCAGATTGGCGGGCGGCTCGCCGCATTCAGTGCACTCGGCGCAGGTCTCCTGACCCCGGGACTCGCGGCGGCGCAGTCCGCGAAGACGCTCAACGGCGCGGGCGCGACGTTCCCTGCGGTCCTCTACAGCAAGTGGTCCGAGGAATATCTCAAGGCGACCGGCCTGCAGATCAACTACCAGGCTATCGGTTCTGGCGGTGGCATCAAGGCTCATCAGGATCAGACCGCCGACTTCGGCGCGACCGATGGACCGATGAACGACGCGCAGCTCAAGGACGCCAAGGGAGGGGCAACGCTCCACATCCCCATGACGCTCGGCGCGGTCGTGCCTACCTACAACTTGCCGAAGATCACGCAGCCTCTCATCTTCACCGGTGATGTCCTCGCTAACATCTTCCTCGGCAAGATCGAGAAGTGGAATGATGCGCGCCTCAAGGAACTGAACCCCGGCGTCACCCTCCCGAACGAAGACATCATCGTTGTCCATCGCTCAGACGGATCTGGAACGACGTTCTGCTGGACCGACTACCTCTCCAGTGTCAGCGCCGAGTGGAAGGAGAAGGTTGGCTTCGCAAACTCAGTCAACTGGCCAACCGGTCTGGGCGGGCAGGGCAACGCCGGCGTCGCTGGTGAAGTCAAGAACAACGAATACTCAATCGGCTACGTCGAACTCGCGTACGCCCGACAGAACAAGCTTGGTTTTGGGTCCGTCAAGAACTCGTCTGGAAACATCATCGCTCCGTCCTTGGCATCCGTGACCGCAGCCGCGGCCGGCGCCCTCAAGACGATGACCGACGACCTCCGTGTCTCCATCGTGAACCCGGCAGGCGCGGCCGCTTATCCGATCGCGACCTTCACGTGGATCCTCGCGTACCGCCAGCAGCGGGACGCATCAAAGGGACGCGCGTTGGCAGACTACCTCTTCTGGTGCATCACCGAGGGGCAGAAGTTCTGCGCCGACCTGGACTACGCTCCCCTGCCAAAGGCGATGCTTCCGCTCGCTTTCGCGAAGATCGAGTCGATGAACGCGCAAGGTGAGGCCCTGCTCGCTTCCGGGTCATCGCTGCCCCGCCAGACCGGTCTGGTCAACAATGGCGACGGAACCGAGACCGCGTCCTACGGCGATGGCACAACCGACAAGCGTCCGGTTTCCATGACGATTGTCGACACGGCAGCGGCCGCTGGTTCATTCGGCACGCTCCTCGCCGCCGCACAGGCTGCCGGCCTGGTGGACGCATTGAGCGGGTCCGGTCCGATCACCGTCTTCGCACCGACGGACTCGGCCTTCGAGAAACTCGGCAACGACACGATTGCCGCGCTTCTGGAAGACAAGGAGAAGCTGGCGTCGGTCCTGACCTACCATGTGGTCAAGGGATCGGTGCTCGCCAAGGACGTCGTGAAACTGTCGACGGCGACCACCCTCCAGGGTTCAGACGTCAAGATCGATGCCAAGGCAGCGGTGCGAATCAACGACGCGACCGTGACCAAGGCCGATATTCAGTGCTCCAATGGAGTCATCCACGTCATCGACACCGTGCTGATCCCGGCGTAGCACGCGACCTGTCCGGCAGTTGCGCGACTTCTGAAGCGCGGCAGCTCGGATGGAGAAAAGGGGGTGCCTTCGTGGCATCCCCATTTTTCGTGATCCTGGCCGGTCCCAACGCGGTACGGAGCCTTTGAAGTCACGCATGACATCCGGAAGTGTTTCACCATTTTGGGACCGTCCGTTAACGTGGCGATCACGACCGAACCCGATTATTGAAGTGCAGCGTTCCTCCCGCTGCCTGCGCACCTCCACCCCCAAGGAGGCACGCAGCACTCCTCCTTCTCCAAGCAACCC
Source organism: Chloroflexota bacterium (assembly GCA_014191415.1). Lineage (GTDB taxonomy): Bacteria > Chloroflexota > UBA11872 > UBA12225 > UBA12225 > UBA12225. The sequence continues at coordinate 2,640 of BJHB01000129.1, read as the reverse complement.
CGGCAATGTTCCTGGTTCCCCCTCCAGGAAGGCCGGGGTTGTCATTTGTCCCGGACTGCGCAGTCCGGATCCTGAATGCGGGCTTAGAATGGCAGCGCCGGACCGGCAAATCTCACAGTGACTGTCTGCGCTTCGAGGATATGGCGATGACTCGCGAAACCCGCAACATGCTCATTGGTGAGGTGTTGGGAACATACCTGATCACACTGATCGGCACGGGCGTGGTCGCAACCGCGGTCCTGACTGGTGCACAGGTGGGGTTGGGTCAGGTAGCCGCGGTCTGGTGGGCGGGAGTGACGATCGCGATTTTTGTGTCGCGGCCATTAGGCGTGGCGCACCTGAACCCAGCGGTGACGATCTCCATGGCAACGCTTGGGAAGTTCCAGTGGAACCTCGTGGCATCAGCGATCCTTGCCCAACTAGCGGGAGCGATTCTGGCTGGGGTCACGGTAGCCCTCGCATTTGGAAGCCTTCTTGATCGGTTCCTGGCATCGAAGGGCATACCGATCGGCGCGCCGGGCAGCCAGGTCGGGGCAATGGTGTTTGGTGAGTACTTTCCAAATCCGGCAATGTTCGGCACTGGACCCGATGCATACGCAGTGATCTCACCAGTTGGAGCGACGATTGTTGAGGCCTTCGGAACTGCAATCCTCGTGTTCGCGATCATCCGTCTGACTGATCCGCGCTCCAGGGTGCCCGACTGGCTGGCGCCAATACTGATCGGGTTGGTCGTCGCCACGCTGATCAACCTCTTCGCACCACTGACACAGGCTGCCTGGAACCCTGCCCGTGATCTGGGCCCACGTCTGGTTGCCTGGGCAATCGGCTTCGGTGACGTTGCAATACCTGGCCCAAGAGGTGAGTTGTTTGTGTACATCGTGGGGCCAGTGTTCGGCGGGATTGCCGGCGGCCTTGCGGCAAAGGCGCTTGAAGCAATCTCGGCGCGACAAGGAAAGGAAGAATCCCAATGAACTCGACCAACCGCCACATCCTTGTCCTGTGTACTGGAAACTCGGCACGATCACAAATGGCTGAGGGATGGTTCCGACACCTCGGTGGGGGCACGGTGACCGTCGCTAGTGCGGGGACAGCACCCCGGCCGGCCGTGCATCCGCTCGCCATCGAGGCAATGCGAGAGGTCGGGATCGACATATCGGCTCACTGGCCAAAACTGGTGCAAGACGTCATGGACACGCCATACGATTACGTTATGACGGTCTGCGATCACGCACGCGATACCTGCCCCGTCTTGCCCGGAACCCACCAATCATTGCATTGGGGTTTTGACGACCCGGCAGCCGACGAGACAGACAGCGCAATGCTGACATTCCGACGCATCCGCGATCAGATTGCCGACACCATACGAACGTGGCTCGCAACTGGACAATCGCCAACCCATTGATTGGGAGGCGACCATACCCGTGAGTCAGTAATGGGGTCCGCGCCCCATGGCACGCGACCGGGGTCCGTGACTCAGGAGTGACTTTCGACAACGTTAACAACCTCGCCTCGGTCGTTAATGTGATGTTCATGAGCCGCCATGACACTACCTTACAAAGTAGTGCGGCAATGACTGACAACCTGACAAACCGAACTTCAATGGGGAATATCCAACCTTGGGTGCCGGCTCAGCAGACGGCCGGCGCCCGCCCGCCCACGGTGCTGGTCGTCGATGACGAGGATGCGCTGAGGGCGACGATTGCCTACTCCCTACGGCGTGTCGGGTTCGAGGTTCGGACGGCCGTCAACGGGCGCGAGGCGCTCACTGGAGCCCGCGCGGTTCCGCCTGACCTGATCCTGCTGGATGTTCTTCTTCCCGGCGGGGTGGACGGCTTTGAGACATGCCGACTGCTTCGGCAGACTCTCGCTTGCCCGATCATCTTGGTAAGCGCACGAACCAGCGAGATTGACCGGGTTGTCGGGCTGGAAGTTGGCGCGGACGACTATGTCACGAAGCCCTTTTCGATGCAGGAACTCGTTGCGCGGGTCCGGGCACACCTGCGGCGCGCATCCATCAAGGTTGGGGAACCGGAAGCGTTGCCGTCGGCGGTCGATGATGCGGCTGGTCGATCAGGGGGGGTCAAGAGCACGCAAACCCGGTTCAGTTTCCCGGGGCTTTCAATTGACAATGGACGGCGCGAAGTGCAGGTGGATGGTCAGGTCATCACGCTGAAAAGGCGTGAGTTTGACTTGCTTACATTCCTGGCACGCAACCACGGGATAGTGCTCACGCGCAACCAGATCCTCCGGGCCGTGTGGCCGGAAGAGTTGCATGGCGAGGACACCCGAACGGTTGACGTTCACGTGTCGCGGCTACGGCTAAAAATCGAAAGTGATCCGGACGAGCCACGGTTCGTGCACACGGTTCGGGGGACCGGCTATCAGTTCCGCGTTCAGGGCCCATCCGGGGCCGGACGCGCCGTCAGGGAGTGATGCGACGCGTCCTCAACGACCCCGCCACTGGTGAGGAGAGGACGCCAGGGGCACCAAAGGCACTACCCACACACAGGAGAAGGAAGGCGCTACATGACCACCAACGAACGAGCAACATCATCCCGGCGGTCAATGTTCGCCCGAATGTCGGCCACCATGACAGGTGCTGCGCTACTCGCCGCTTGCGGTGGCGAAGCTGAACCGACC
>BJHB01000128.1:0-8118 GCA_014191415.1 Chloroflexota bacterium | reverse complement strand
CAAGGGGCCCGCTTGCCATTGACACCGCAATCACGCTGACCATTGAGGTCGCAGCGGGCATGGCCTTCGCGCATCGTCGGGGACTGGTACACCGAGACCTCAAACCCCAGAACATCCTCCTGTCCGAGGAGGGCCATGCGAAGATCGCCGACTTCGGCCTTGCCCAAGCGGGGACTGGCAGCCAGTTCACGCAACCTGGCACCGTTTGGGGAACGGTCCAGTACATCTCTCCCGAACAGGCCCAAGGCGAGCCTGCCGGCCCGCACAGTGACATCTACTCTCTCGGAATCATTCTCTACGAGCTTCTCGTCGGTCGGCCACCTTTCGTGGGCGACACGCCGGCATCAATCATGATGAAGCACGTGTATGAAACACCGCGATCACTTGGGTCGGTCCGGTCTGCATTCTCGGGCCCACTCGAAACGCTTGTCACTCGAGCCTTGGCGAAGAACCCATCTGCCCGGTTGGAATCGATGGAGGCGTTCGCGATTGCGCTGAAGCAACTCCGCCTTGGCAGCACGCGAGGAGACGACGCGCCTCCGAACATCACGCCCCGTGGGGGAAGTGATTCGGCGACAACGCGGGCTGTTCCAGTGATGCGGGCAGGATCGGGCCTGGGGACAAACTCACGCGACGGAAGAACCGAAGTACAGACGGGTACGGCAGGGTGGGGTACCGATGGCAAACCCGCCCGGGGTGACACCACCCGTGTCGTGTCGACGGTCGGCGCCGGGCAACGTGGCGGAACGGGCAGCCCGCGTCCGTGGAACGACCTCAGTGGCGCGAGCAAGCAGGAAGCGCAAGGCGCCTCAAAGGGGCGGAACCCCGCCAGCCAGCCCCAAAAGCGCGGAATGGCGGTGCGGACGCGCGTCCTTATTGCGGGCGGGATCCTTGGCTTCTTCGCACTCATGGGCATCGGAGCATTCGCGGCGAGGACATTCGGGTCCGCCACCATCGTTGCGACGCCCATCGCCCTACCGACCGTGCCAGTCTTGCCGCCACCTCCAACGCCAACTCAATTGCCGGTCATCGCCCTCGTCACCCCGTCGCCGGCAACGGTTCTCGTGCCGGTCGTCACTGGAGACACGGTGGCACGTGCCCAGGAGAGATTGGTGGCCCTTGGCCTGACCATGGTCCAAACCGAGGATTGGAACAAGGACGTCGCCGCCGGCATGGTCGCAGCGCAGGACCCAGTCGCCGGAGCGGCGATCGAGCGAGGCAAACCCGTCACGCTTACCGTCAGCCGTGGGGCACCACGCGTCACTGTTCCGAACATGATCGGCAAGACCGGGACGGTTGCGCGCGAGGAGTTCGTAAAGCTTGGTCTCAAGGTCGAGGTGGTGGAAGAGTTCAGCACCATCGCGTCGACCGGGGTGGTGTTCGACCAACAGCCGCGAAGCGGAGAGGTCGAAGCGTCGCAAACAATATCGGTCCGCGTGAGCCGCGGACGAGACCAAGTCAAGGTGCCAAGGGTCGTAGGGATGGTGGCCGAGATCGCCCGCCGGACGCTCGAGCGCGAAGGGTTCCGGGTTTCTGTCAGCGACGAACCCTTCACAGGGGTCGACCCTGATGTCGTTTTCGCCCAGGAACCCCAAGCCGACAGCGCCGCTGACCGAGGGGCAGCCGTCCAGATCCGCGTTCGACGCGTCTTCGGAACACCGACAAGCGTTCCCCCTGGTTCCACCACACCCGTTATCACTGGGACACGGACGGCCGGGTCACCAACGACCACGCCTCGCCCCGTCTCGACCCCGGGTGCGCCGTCGATCTCGACCCCGTTCGTCGGTGACTCGCGCCTTGCCCCGATGCCCACTGTGGCCGGTACGACTGGCGCATCTCCGTCGCCAGACCCACGCCTGCTTCAGGCGTACGCCACCATGACCGGAGCCAGGCCGGGGCCATCAACCCCGGCAATCCCGACCGTGGACGCGCGCCCATTGCCGTCGCCATCGCCGACGAAGCCATGACCGCAACCCGTTCCAATCCAGTCACCCCAGCGCGCAAACCGTCACCCAGTCACTTGTCCACCGTAAGGCAGGTCATGGCGTTCGCTGCACTAGCTTGGGCGATCGCATACCTGTTTGCACGGCGTTCCCGGTGGCACAAGCGCGAACTCGGTGTCGAAGGATCTCGGTCCGGCGCAGGCGACCCCCGAGTCACCCCACCGGGTCCGATCCCTTCCAGCATGTTCGCTGCATCGCGGAAACGTTCTGGATTGCGGCGGGAAGGGCCATCTAACAGCAAGGCAACCAACGCCCTGCCAGCCAAGGACACGGCTATGATGGCTGAAACAGGGTCCTCGCCAACTATGGGAATGCGCCGGTTCAGCGAACGCGCAATGAGCGGCGACGGAATGGCCGAACTCGAACACGCATCACCACACGAACTCCACGTCCACGGATCCGAGGCAGTCCCAGAGACTGCCACGTCCTATGAGACGACACGTGACGGGCACGCGGTCGCGGGAGAATTGGACATGAGCGCACCCAAATCAGTCGCCAGCGGCGCCACCTCAACTACCGGCCGTCGCCGGAAACGTATCGAGGCGGATGCGATCCACGTCGGAGCAACCGTGGTAAGCGGCCACCTTGCGCGGGCAATCGCTCAGGTTCCCGGAGCAACCATTGGCGAGGATCACGAATTCGTGCACCGCCTGCGGGTGGCATGCCGGCGTACCCGCGTGGCACTGGAATTATGGTCACGACCGCTCGGGCAAGTGCTCGGAGATGACCAGGTCAAGCGGGCGAGGCGCGGACTACGTGACCTCGCTCGGTCGGTCGGCGCCGTCCGCGACCTTGACGTGTGGTTGCTCGACTTGGTGGCACTCTCGGCGAGGGCAGGCGTCACGTCGGGGGTAGGCGAACTCCGCGATCGCGCGAACGCCGAACGCGAAATCGCAAACAGTGCGTTCAGGAAACATCTGGAGTCTTCCGATGTTGCGTGGTTGTGCGACGTCGTGCCGGTGTTGCTCAAGGATGCAGTCAGCCAGGAACCACCAGACGACCCGGTACTGATTGGCGCGCGTCAACAACACGGACGGCGGGCAATTGCACGCGCTGTCCGCGACCTCAACGATGCGGGTCGCCCTCTGTCGGCGTGGGTAAACCAGCCTGAACCGCACAGTGAGATCGCCAGGATCGCATCATTTCCGGCTGCCCCGGCGCACGAGATCAGGCTCTACGCCAAACGCGCCCGATACACCGCAGAGGCTTTCGTTCCCGCGTTCAAGGACGCGCCAGAAGCCTTGGACGCGGCGATCGCTTCACTTGCACGGATCCAGGAAAAGATTGGCGATTGGCACGACCGGGTGGGATGGCATGAGCGGATCCTGACAGTTGCAAAACTGATTTCCGCCCGTCCGAATGCTGGCGACGACCTGGTTGGATTGATGCAGCTGGCGTCACAGGTGGGTCGTGAACGTGACCTCGGGCTCGAGAAGATCGGTTCGGCATGGCGGGACCGGCCTCGCGTGGGTGCACTTCGTGATGGACTGGATATCCGGAAGTAGGGTGCCCCGGCGCCCGTATTTCCGACCACCTGCAACCGGCCTTTGGTTAGCCCATGCTTGACGGAAGATACTTGCGCGGGTTAATCGGCTGGTCATTCACGAGTACTTCAAAATGCACGTGTGGTCCGCTCGTCAATCCGGTCATGCCGATGTACGCGAGGACCTGCCCCCGCCGTACCACCTGACCCACCTTTACCACCGGCGGCATTCCTCGATTGTCCAGATGCGCGTAAAGGGTGGCAAGGGTCGGGCCGTGCGCCACGACAACCATCATCCCGTAACTGGCTGATGGCTGGCCGGGAATGGCAAGTCCGGCCTTCAGGACAATGCCATCGGCTGCTGCCCGGATGGCGGTTTCCATGGGCTTCGCAAGGTCGATTCCGGTGTGGAATGACTGCGCGAAGTTCCGTTCACCGAACTCGGTCGTCACGTCGGGATCAGTTACCGGCCAGACAAATCCGAGGGTGGAAGGTTGCAGGAGATTGGTGCGGACGCTGCCAGCCACCGAAACGGGCGAGGGTGAAGACACAACGGTGGGGGCGGGCCGCTGTGCAAGCGCTGCAATCGGCGCTATCGGAGTTGGGGTTACTCCCGCGGAAGCACCGGCGGGGCGGGTCGCAGCGGGTGTACCGCCACTGCGCCCTGCCAGGGACGTGGCAGTCTGCCGTGCCACGACGGTTCCCTGCGCATACACGGTCGCAAGCGCACGTGCCTGACCGGCGAGTGCGGTCTGCGTTGCCTGCACTTGCGCGAATGCCTGCCGGGTCGCCTCGGCGCTGGCACCAGCCTGCTTCGTGGCCTCCGCCTGTGCCGCTATGGCAGTCGCCCGTTCGCTCGCGGCGCGCGCCTCGGCCTCTCGCTGGGCCTCGAGTTCGCGTTCCCTCTCAATTTCGCGCAGTTGCTGCTGGTATTGCTGCTGGATTGCCCCGATCGCCGAAACTTGGTCACGCGCCTGACGATCGTAGTCAGTCAGCTTGACCTCGGCGTCCTTGGCCTCCGCCTCAGCCTTCACAACAACGACGGCGTGTTCGTCGCGCGCCGCCTGGAGAGACGCGCGGGATGCCTCGATCTCGTCCCTTCGGACCGACGCGGTCTTTTTGGTGAGTGCCAATGCCTCCCGCTTCTCAAGGAGGGTGGAATGGTCACGGCGGAGTTGACCGAGCAATCGGGTGTCAACCTGAGCGACGGCACGCATCGCCACCATCCGCTGGACGGCCTCGCCGAGACTTCGAGACGAGAGGATCTGTTCAAGTGCCGTGGTCCGGGTCGCCTTGTAAAGGATGGTGAGGTGACTTCCATATGCATCTGCACGGGCTTGGACCGCACTGAGTTGGTCACCAATCTGGCTTTCAAGGGCTTCGGCCTCGGATTCCAGCCGGACAAGGTCAGTCTCGGCTTCGCGCAGCTTCCCGACAATCGCGATGATCTCCTCGTCGAGACGACGTAGCTCATCTGTCAGGGACTTGGTCGCACCACGCAACTCCTCGGCGCGACGCGCCTGTTCGTCGCGCGCGCCGGCGAGAGAACGCACCGCCTGTTGCGCCTGCAGAAGACGAGACTGGAGTGCATCAAGCAGGCCCTCGGCCCTCGCTTCGGTAACAAACGGTCCGCAGAGAAGGATGAGCGGGAGAACCACCAGCAACAGACGCCTCGATGAAGCAGAGACTGCGAGGGACTTGCCCTGAGATGTGATCCGATTCTGGGCGCGTCGCGGCAGTGGGGAAACCGGCGTCATGCGTACGGCCCCTGAACGCCAGGAAGCGTCAGCCCGCCCTCACCCCACTCTGCCCCTTGTGCCTTGAATGCCCCTTGCTCGGAAGCCGTTGTTCCAAATCTTCCAAAGCGATCGTCGCGGGTAACCATGCCCGCATCAAGTTCGACGACCCGTCGACGCATCCGGTTCACAACGTCCCGGTCATGGGTTGCAACGATCACGGTCACTCCTCGCCGATTGATCGCACCGAGGAGTTCGATGATCTGCCAGGAAACGTCGGGTGGGAGACTTGCGGTTGGTTCATCAGCGAGGAGGAGCGTGGGTGACCGGACGATTGCCCGCGCAATCGCGGCACGCTGCTGTTCACCACCCGACAACTGATGCGGAAACCTGCGGGCATACCCAGACATTCCCACCAGATCCATGGCTTCAGCCACGAGGTCACGTGCACCGACCCGCCGGTCCATGCCGGCGACCCGGAGGCTGAAGGCCACATTCTCCTCCACGGTCTGCTGGGGGAAGAGTCGGATGTCCTGGAACACGACCCCTAGTTGCTGGCGGAAGGCCGGAACACGACGGTCGGGGAGGGTCTTGAGGTCGTGACCAGCAACCATGATGACACCGGAAGTCGCCACTTCCTGCCGAATGAGCAACTTCAGCAGCGTACTCTTGCCCGCGCCGTTCCCGCCCACCAGGAACACGAAATCCTCGTTCGGGACGGTGAGGGTCACGCCAGACAGTGCCTGCTTGCCACTGCCGTAGGCCTTGATGACATTGCGCAAGATGATCATCGTCGAATTACCTCACGCGTCCAGAAACCGGCGTACCGAAACGTAACTGCCGACGGTACCTACCCCCACGCCAACGAACCCCGTCACAACCAGCAATTGCAAGGGAAGCAGCGGATCAGAGCGGATCGGCAGGAACTTGAGGACGTCAAGGAGCGCGCCCTGGACCGTTCCCAAGGCCAAGAGCGTCACGGCCCCGACGATGACGGCCCCGACGATCCCGTAGAGCATTCCCTCAATCACGAATGGCCACCGAATGAACCAGTCGGTCGCACCGACCAGGCGCATCAGCTCAATTTCCTGTCGACGTGCATATACGGCCAACCGGATGGTGTTGCCAATCACAACGACCGTCACGCCAGCAAATCCGATGATGGTGAAGGCCCCTCCGAAGCGCGCCGCCTGCGCTAACCGGACAAGGCTGTCAACGGCATCTTCTGGCACCGTAACTTCGTCGACGGACTGCTCGGCACGAAGGATCTCGGCGACCTTTCGCACTTCTGAGGCGTCCCGAACCCGCACCTCGACGCTCGCTGGCAAAGGATTGCCGCTCACCATGTTGAGCAACTCGGCGCGGTCGGCCAACTGTTCCCGCAAGCGCGCCATCGCAGCGGCCCTTGAAAGATAGTCTGTCTCCACGACCGAACCGACCGTACCAATGCGATCCCTGAGTGCTTCCCCGGTCTCGTCGTCGACCTCTTCCTTGAGATAGGCGATGACATTGACCTTCTGTTCAAGCGCCTGGACCGCAAGGTTCAAGGTACTCACCACCAGCAGGAAGCCATTTAGCACGAGCAACATGACCACCGTGGCGAAGATCGCTGACGCACTCTGGGTGCCGTGACGGTAGAGGTTGACCACCGCGGTCACGATGGCGTAGCCGGCGACGCTGGCCATTCGCGACAGTTGGCGCATACGTGGAACCAAACGGAGCGATGACAGAACGTGTCGCGCGGCGGTCCATACACCGCTCCGACGCCGTGTATTTTTGCCCGCTCAGCCCAACATCCGGACCCGTGAAAGATCCTCCAGACGGCGGGTCACCTTCTCAATTTGCGATACGTGGAGGAGAGGGACGAGCGCGAGAGGTCAGGCCTCGATCTGCTGTTCGAGCCACGCCTCCATGAACGCGTCCAGGTCGCCGTCCAGCACGCCCTGGGTGTTGCTCGTCTCGAAGCTGGTGCGATTGTCCTTGACGAGGTTGTACGGATGGAGGACATATGATCGGATCGAATTGCCAAATCCCGCTGTCATCGGTTCGCCGCGTAGCCGGCGTTGTTCTGCCTCGACTTCCGCGAGGCGTCGATCAAGGAGGCGAGACTTCAGGATCTTCATCGCGACTTCCCGGTTCTGGGTCTGTGACCGTTCGTTCTGGCAGGTCACGACGATCCCGGAAGGCTTGTGGGTCAACCTGACCGCGGAGGATGTCTTGTTGACATGCTGGCCACCGGCTCCGGACGCGCGGTAGACGTCCATCTCAACGTCATCGGGATTGATCACCACGTCAAGGTCGTGTTCGACCAACGGCATCGCCTCGACCAATGCAAAGCTGGTGTGGCGTCGCTGCTGGCCGTCGAATGGCGAAATGCGCACCAGCCGGTGCCCCCCACGCTCCGAACGCGCGTAGCCATACGCGTAGTCACCGGTGATCTGCAAGGTTGCGTTCTTTATCCCGGCTTCATCGCCAACGGTCACGTCCAGAACTTCGGCGGTGCACCCTCGCTTCTCGGCCCAACGCGTGTACATTCGGAGCACCATCTCCGCCCAGTCCTGAGATTCCGTTCCACCTTCGGAAGCATGAACCGCCAGGATCACCGCACTCCGGTCGTACGGCCCTGACAACGCAAGTTGAAACCGAAGTTTGGCAACTTGCGCCTCGATCCCCTGACAGTCTCTGTCGACCGGGGACGGCGCGTCAGAGTCGCCTTCGGACACGGCAACGGCGTGGAATTCCTGAAGATCCGCGACGGAGGACTCGAGGTCGGTCCATGTCTGGACGGTCGCACGGACTCCATTCAGTTCTCTAAGGGTGGCAGCGGCTCCTTGCGGGTCATTCCATAGGTCAGCATCCTGAGAGATCTCTTCAAGGCGTTCGATCTCGACCCGTT
>BJHB01000127.1:0-8150 GCA_014191415.1 Chloroflexota bacterium | reverse complement strand
GTCAGTGTTTGCGTCGGGCGCATCAAGGCTATGGCTGTCAGTCCAGGTTCCCGGGGCGACAAACCGGTAGTCGCCATCAAGCCCGATCCGCGGTGACCGGTTCAATCGCCACGCGTCCAGGAAGATGTTCGGGGTTGGAGTGGCCGCCACCGTGGCCGAAGCAAGGGCGGCTCGGGCGAGACCACCGGCGCTCATCGCAAACCGGCCCTCCCACGCGGGCTGCTCGAACACCATGGACCCGTAGTTGTCACCGTTTATCCCGAACAGTTCCACGTCCGGCAAGGACTGGATATGGAACAGGGTTGGGGCCGGATCTGCGGTCTCCCACTTCACGAGGTAGATCGGGTCACCCATCTTGAGAAGTCCTGACGAAAGCCAGGGGTCTCCTCTCCGAAACTGACGAAGGTCACCAAGCTCGACATCGCGACGGGAACCCCAGTCGACGTACCTCGTCGCGAGGGCGCGGGTGTCACCGGCCCAATGCAGGACACCAACGTCATCGGCAACCCAGATGTGAGGAGTGTTGCGCAAAGCCACCACTGCCCCGCGACCGAGTGTCGACTGGGCGTCGGAAATCGCTCCCGACCCGACGATCACTCCAAGAATGACCCCGAGCACCATCAGCACGCGCATGAATCTCATCCTAGCTCCTCTCATGTTCCCCTAGCGCACACGCCGCGCAATCGCCGGGCACATGACCGGCTTTGACAGTTCAAACGGCGTTCCAGGCTGTTTGTTCCCGCGCGCCAAAACCCGACGTCTGCGGCAACGGTTGTCCGGTGACGGACGAGTGTTGACTTACCAGAAGAATGCGCTTGATGAGGGTTCCCGTCACAGGTATGCTGCCATCAAGAAAATGACTACGACGCCCCCATCACATGATCTTAGCCACACGTTGGCGCACACCGCCGACCACTTCAGCGGCATCCTGATCGATGCCGAACATCTGCCCGATGATGCTCACTTCAGTGACGCGCTTTCATTATCAATGGATGCATGGGCCGCTGCCGGCAAGCGCCTTGTTTGGCTCAAGGTGCCACTGGCCCGGGCCGCCCTGGTGCCGCTAGCTGCGAAGAAGGGGTTCACGTTCCACCACGCCAATGAGCATGACGTGATGATGACCGGCCGGCTTGTGGCAGACGCCTTCATCCCGACCCATGCCACGCATTACGTCGGGGTCGGTGGCGTGGTCATCAACGACCGACGCGAACTGCTCGTCGTGTGTGAGCGTCACCGAGCGACAAGTCGCCGCTACTACAAGCTTCCCGGCGGGGCGCTCCAGGCGGGCGAGCATCTGGTGGATGCGGTCACCCGGGAGGTTCTGGAGGAAACGGGAGTGGAGGCCCGGTTCGAGGCGCTGGTCTGCTTCAGGCATTGGCACGGGTACCGGTACGGCAAGTCCGACATCTACTTCGTATGCCGTCTCACTCCCCTGAATACCGACCTGACAATGCAAGCCGAGGAAATCGAAGAGTGCCTCTGGATGCCTGTCGACGAATACCTGTCGCACGAACTCGTGAGCCCGTTCAACAAGCGCATCGTGCGGGCCGCCCTTTCGGCTCCGGGAGTAACCCCGGAGTGGATCGAAGGACACACCGACCCCGCGCGGTATGAGTTCTTCATGCCCGACGAAACCCATAGCAATGAACCACTCGCTGACCGGCACGGCTGAAAGTCGGCTGAGCGGCGCCGAATAGGCCCGGTGATTACGCCCAACCCGAATCCGCGCTGGGTTCGGGTGGCTTGGTTATGGGTGGCGTAACGCACGTAACTGGTGCCGGATAGGTTTGTCTGGCTTTGGGGACTCCACGCACTGTCGGTGCCATAACAACTGAGCTCGACATTGAATGTTTGACCGCCACGGGTTCCATGGTCAAGGGTTCGCAATTCAGGCGAATCCTTTCTGCCCTCTCGCTGACAGCGTCGACATCCGATCGACCGCCCAGTCCCAAAACCCGCTTGCACATAACCCACTCGGATCCATTTGGGGGAAGAGCCTGGCAAAAGCACCCCGCAACATCGGGGCGGGTGCCGCCGTTGCATTCGACGGACCGAGCCCGCCTTCGACAATTCGGGATGACTCGATCATCCCGGGCATGGAAGACGATGCTAGCCACTTTGACACTCAGCGACCTCACAGTCGTAAAGGACTGCAACGCAATGAACACCGGTACGCCTGAGGACACCGGCGAACTGCCAGCATTCAAGGCGTTCACGAGCATCGGTCCGATGCATGAAGCATCAGTGGCATACCGGGATGCCGTCCGCGCCGCGGACCGGGCGCACGCGGCCATCAGGGACGTACTTGACAACGCGGACCTTCAGGACGCTGGCGAAGGATCTGTCGGGTGGCTCGTCAAGAACGACATCTCGGTGCGAGAGTCCCTGATCCGCCTTGCCGACGCGCTGAACGACTTGCAGAGCGTCGCCTCACGCAAGGGCGCCGCCGCGGTTGCCGAAACGAGTTCGGTCATGGCCCTGTCCAGATGGGTGGCACGGGCGGCAATCGAAGCCGATCAAAGAAACGATGCACCGTCAGGCGCCGAAACTGCGTGAACCGTAATTGGGGTTTGCTGATCACCAGCGAACCATTGAGGCGAAGGCATCGGCGTGCTTACAAAAATACCGTTCGTATGGGGCAAGGATGCTCACTACCGCATTCGTCGGCTGCTAAGCCGGGCTCTTCGAACCGAAATTGAAGCGGTTGTGATAGCGACGAATTCGTCCCAGCCCGACCCCCTGGACACTTCCGGTGTCTCAGAAGGCCAAACCGGGCCAACTACGGTTCTGATACCTGATCGGTTACCGGTAGTGAGCGGCAACTTCCTCATGACCGGGCATCGCCAAGACGGTCTCCAGCAGCGTCTTGGCTTGGTCGTAGCTCGTCGTCTTGCGTTCGGCAAGGATGTCGAGCAGGAGCAAACGACGGTCGCCCGTCAAGAACGCCTCAAGGCCCCGCTCCATCTCGCTCACCTTTGGCATCACTTCCTCGCGCATCACTGAGGCTGGCAGGGGGCGCGCGGGGCGCATCGGGTGCACTCCCCCGCGGTCAATCCATGCCTGTGACTCGACGACAACGTCATGTTCGATGCCGGCAACAATGCCACCGGTGTTGGGCATGTTCACCTGAAAGCAACCCGCGACGCCATTGGCCAATGCGTCAATAATGGGCACTTGCTGTTCACGCGTGCGCGTCTGTCCAAAGACCGACGTAACCTGGACCGACGGGTCCTTGATCGCCGCATCGACCTGCGCAAGACGTTCGCTCAGGACTGATACGTGAACCGGACGAGCGATTTCCGTGTCCGGCCCGCCCCACGGCTGGCCAAACCAATGCTTCTGGGTCGCCAGAGCAGTGTGATACCACCAGCCAACCAACCGGGGCGTGTCTCCGATCGGCATCAGGCCATGCATTCGGTACATGTCGATCACGCCCCGGCTCATCTGGATGTCATGCGTGCGGGTTGCAACGTGGGTGTCCCAGTATGTGGGTCCGTGTTCTTCGATCCACTTGTCAAGGATCGGATAGGCATCCTCGCCATCGTACATGAAGGTAGTCAACCAGATCGCATGGTTGACGCCCGGAGCTTCCCAAGTGATCCGGGAGGGGTCCAGTCCAAGCACATTGGCCATTTCCAGGTACCCGTAGTGCCCGTGGCACAGACCGATGATCTTTGCGTTGGTGTGACGGTTCATTAGCGTCGTGCCATCAAATACAGGATTGCCACTTTGGATCAGCCACGCGTCTGGACAGATGCGCTCGATGTCACGCGCAATGTCGAGCATCAGCCGGAAGTTGTAGAAGTGACCGAGCGCGGAGGGCGTGTAGTAGTAATAACCCAGCGACTCGGTCAATTCCCGCACACGCCGAGCATGGTGGTGGCCCTTCACATCAGCCGTATTGATAATGAAGTCGGCTCCGGTGAGCGCTGCCTGCCGGTCGGTGGTCTGCGTGAAGCGCAGGTCGGCTCCAAGCTCCCGGCTGTATCGCTCGGCCAAGCCAGTGATGTTCCCCAGCCGCTGGGCGTCGATATCCACGAAGGTCACATGGCTGCCCTTCAGGTTCTCGGTCAGGCAGAGATCTTTCACCAAGCCAAGGGAAAATGTCGCACTGCCGGCGCCAATCACCGTGATGTTGATATTGCGTGCCATGGGTTGGTTCCAGTCCTTCCGTGAATTGCGCCAGATCATAGCCCTAGATACCGGGACCTGTCCTCGGAATGCACCCTCGTCCGACGGACTTGCGCCCCCCGCGCTAGACTGACCGTTGTCATGGCTCGACACGTTGTTGCAATGGTTGGGGAGATTCCCCCTGGTGGCCGGAAAGTCGTCGACCTGGACGGACATTCGGTCGGGGTGTTCCATGTGGACGGCGAGTATTACGCCCTCTTGAACTGGTGTCCGCATCAAGGTGCGCGCCTGTGCGAGGGCCGCCTATGGTCTGGTCTTGAAGGCAATCTTCCCGGGGACTACCAGACAAGCAGCGACAGGCCGGTCATCTCTTGCATTTATCACGGGTGGGAGTTCGACCTCGGGACAGGCCGCTCGGTGTGCGAACCGGAAAGACTTCGCGTACGTGCCTATGAAGTCACCGTTGAACCGGACCAGACATCGGGCGAAGATGGCGACACCCCGGGCAGGCAATCCCGAACCGATGCCACCGCTCTCACCTTCCCGGTGACGGTCGAGCACGGAAAGATTGTCGTTGACCTGAGGCGCACGCCGGTCACCCGCAGCGGTCGCAAGGCAACCCGGAACCCGCGTGACGGTGAGAGTGAAATCACGCACATCTCATGCGGAGAGTCGCTCCAATCAAGGGGAGCGAGATGACATCAACCGCCGATCCACGCCGCACTCAGACGCAACCGCCAGCCGGGAATGTCACGGAACTGATTGACGGCGATGTGCACAACGTCGTTCCCGATACGCACGCGCTGTTCCCGTACCTTTCCGATCACTGGCGGGAACACATCAACAACACCCTGTTCAAGGGGGTACCGGAAACTTCGTATCCCCGGTGGGCGCCAACGACCGAGCGCCCCGGCAGCGAACTTCCGGACTGGCGCCAGGCGGCATCTGACCTGTCAGTCATCAAACGGGATGTCCTCGATGCTGATCGGTTGTCGTTCGCAGTCCTTTGCTGCACCTACGCCATCGACAGCTTGCACAATCCTGACGCCGCCATTGCCATGGCACGCGCGGTCAACGATTGGCAGATTGCAGAGTGGCTGGACAAGGACGAACGGTTGCGCGCGACCATCGTCGTGCCAACCCAGCTGCCCGCAGAGGCCGCCCGTGAGATTGACCGGGTCGGCGACCACCCGGGCTTCGTTCAGGTCGGGATGCCCGTACGGTCGGCGGTTCCGTATGGAAGTCGGCTTCACGCACCTCTGTGGGACGCGATTTCCCGAAAACGGCTCGTGGGTGCGATCCACTTTGGTGGCGCGCCGGGCACGCCTCCCACGCCTTCAGGATGGCCTTCGTACTACCTGGAGGAGCATGTAGGAATGGCGCAGGTATTCCAGACGCAGGTTGTCAGCCTGGTGACGGAGGGTGTCTTCGACCTTCATCCTGACCTTCGGGTGGTCCTGTTGGAAGCAGGGGTGACATGGATGGGGCCATTCCTGTGGCGGTTCGATAAGGAATGGCGGAACTTGCGACGCCTCGTACCATGGGTGAAGCGCGCGCCGTCGGCGTACGTCCGGGACCACATCAGGCTCACGATCCAGCCAGTCGATGCGCCTGCGTCCGACATCCAGCTACGTCAAGCCATTGAGCAAATCGGGTCGGATGAAATGCTCGTGTACTCCAGCGACTACCCCCATCGCCACGCCAGCGAGCCTTCACGCCTCCTTTCGGTCGTCACGGAAAGTCATGCAGCCCGGATCCGTTCCGCAAATGCACGGGCATTGTGGAAACTACCGTGATGCGTCTTTGATGAATTGGCCCCGGGAAAATCCATTCGCCAAGAACTCCGGTGATCGTGCCCGCGTCGGATAGCATCGTCACTGCCGTCGCCCACTTCGCCCGTGCCGAGGAGGACCTCAAATGGTTGCGACCCGTCAGCGTTCCCCCAAGACCGTGGTGGATGCATCACCGCCAACAACTCCGCTCGCCTTTGGTACGTCGCGGTCGGCAGCGTCCACTCGGCCCGCACTGATCGACTGTGACCTGCACAACGAGCTCCACGGTGACGTGCTCGCCCTGGTGCCATACCTACCGGACCGGTGGAAGCGGCACTTGGAAACCTTCGGCGTCCGGTCTCCCGCAGGAGGGTTCTATCCACGGTTCATGGACCACCGCGAAGATGCGAGGCCTCCGTCTGGCCGTCGCGCAGGATCTGAAGTGGCATTTACCCGATCACAGTACCTCGACCCATTCAGGGTGGCGTACGGGATCCTGATCCCTCTCTCGCCGGCCGCGAACCAGCAGAACCATGAGTTCGGAGCCGCGCTGGCAACCGCATGCAACGACTGGCAGGTCGCGGAGTGGCTTGACCCCGAACCACGACTTCGCGCGTCAATTGTTGTCCCGATTGAGGCACCTGACCTCGCCGTCGCGGAAATCCGACGTCGCGCGAGCGATCCGAGATTTGTTCAGGTGCAATTCACGGGCCGTCCGCAGGAACCGATGGGCAGGCGCAAGTACTGGCCGATATACGAAGCGTGCCAGGAGTACGGGCTCAAAGTGATTTCGCACGCCTTCGGTTCATACGGCCAGCCAATTACGGGGGCCGGATGGCCTTCCTTCTACCTGGAGGATCACGTGGGTCCAGCCCAGGCGATGCAAGCAAACATCATCAGCCTGGTTGCCGAAGGCGTGTTCGACCGGTTCCCGGACATGAAAGTGGTGTCGGTTGAGAACGGCGCGGGGTGGCTTCCATCATTGATGTGGCGGTTGGATGCGTCTTGGTCACTCCTGCGGGAGGAGGTTCCACATCTTCAGATGGCTCCATCTGAGTATGTTCGTCGTCACATTTGGGCAACGACGCAACCGATGGAAGAACCGCACCAGTCGCACCAGTTTGGGGAGTTCATTGACCATCTGGGGAGCCTCGCCGATCACATCCTCTTTGCAAGCGACTATCCGCACTGGGACGCGGATCAACCCGATGAAGCCTTTCCAGTCCGCCTGGCTCCCGAACTCGAGTACAAGATCTACTACGGCAATGCAGCCGCCCTGTATGGCCTGGGCGAGACGAAATGACGCTTCGCGACCGGATCAGGTCGGGGTCAGGGTCAACCACGATGCCCGTCGGTTCAATGGTTTTCGAGTTCTTTGTCCCTGGGATCTCACGAATGGCGCGGGCCTCTGGAGCAGACTTCCTGATTTTCGATACCGAACACAGCGGAACCGGCATTGGGTCAATCAAGGCGCAGTGCGCGGCGTGCGACGGGGTGGGGATCGCACCAGTGGTGCGAGTGCCGGAACACGGCTACCACTTTGTCGCCGGTGCCCTCGACGCCGGGGCGCACGGGGTAATGGTCCCCATGGTTGGAACTGCAGCGCAAGCACACGAGATTGTGTCGTTTTCGCATTACCCGCCGGCAGGCAGAAGGGGGGCGGCATTCAGTATTGCCCACGATGGGTACACGCCGGGCACCCCTCAGCAGAAGATCGCTGAAGCTGATGCGCGCACCCTTGTGATCGCGATGATCGAGACGCCCGAAGGTGTGGCGAACGTGGATGAGATTGCCGCTGTCCCGGGGGTTGACGTCGTTTGGCTCGGCCACTTCGACCTGACCAATTTCATGGGGATCCCCGGCCAATTCAGTCACCCGGATTACCTCGCCGCGGTGGCAGGGATATCCCGCGCGGCCCGGGAACATGGCAAGGTGGCCGGAGTGATGGCTGCCGACGAAGCGTGGGCGCGGGATTACTACGGGCATGGGTTTCGCCTTTTTGCCTACGGACTCGATGCCCACCTCTATCAGCGAGCCTTGAAGACGGGGATCGACGCAATCCGCAGACTCTGAGTTCGGCCGACCCACGGCCGAAACATGCAGATGGATCCACCCTGTTACCCGCAGGGACACGTCGTGTCTGGCGTTGCATGTACGTACAACCGCCACCGCACTGGCCCGCATTACCAATTTTCCTTGATATCATAAGATTGTTGTGTTTGACCGATAAAGATCTGACGGTCGTCG
>BJHB01000126.1:0-8285 GCA_014191415.1 Chloroflexota bacterium | reverse complement strand
GTTAAAACACTGGCCGAACCGCCGATCTGTTGAAGCACCCTGCATTTGAGCCGAACACCAAACAGATGGTCCAGTAGTTGCACCTGCCAAAAACGAGATGGCGGTCTACCAGCCGTTTGCAGCCACGATTGCACTGCCCGAATTCGACAACCGCACTGGCTGACCTGCCAGACCCGCCTGTCCAGGAGTGAACTCCAAACGTCCCCCCTCGAAATACTGGACCGTGACTCCGGCCTCAATCAGATCCTCGGATATTGGGCGACCAAGAACGGTACGGACACCGGCGAGTGCGTCGTAGGCCTTCAGAAACGCGCCTCCCATCGTATGCCCGCTCCCGGCTATCGTCTTTCGACCGGCCACGGCGGCCACGCTATCAACGGCATTGAACTCTTCGCGATCCGCTAGTCCGGAAATCAAGGTCAATGCTGGTCCGATCTTTCTCGGAACGATTACCTTTCCGGTTGGCCCTTCCAATTCCTCCACCACACAGCGCTCGAAATATTGCACGCGCCTGCCCTGTTCCAAAAGTGCGTCTGTACGAGGGTCTCCGGTCGTCTCAAGCCCACCAACGGAGGCGACAAATGCTGCAAAGGCACCACTTACCGAGTGGCCGGTTTCTTCGGCGTAGAACCACGGCTCGTCAACCTTCGGTGGCTCGACCTGATCATTCCTCGACGTTGGAAGGTTTGGAGGCGAGGGATAGTAGCGCCAGACGTCCGGCGGACCCCCGTTCAGAAACCATCGGCCAACGAGGGCGCTCAACCGAGTGCTTGCCTCACTTGACGACATTGCGCGCAGGATTGGCTGTTCCATGCGTGCTCCTACCGCTGGGTCGCTTACGGACATCGAAGCGAGTAGCGCGAGTACTTCGATGGGCTGATCACCGCGTGCCAGCCGCTCCATTTCTGCGATGAACGGGACGGATGTCCGGACGATCTCGTCAAGGATTGCACCGGGTCGCCTGTCACGATCGGTTCCGATATCAACTGACACACCAGCTTGCCTGCGCCACAGCACTTCCATCGCGAGTTGGGCCACGAGCTCCGCGTCCAACTGGTTCAGCTTGCCAAGCGCCTCGCCGTCCCGGTTCGGGACCGTGACCGCTAGGCCTTGGCGAGCCACGGAAAATACCGATGGCACGAGCCCAAGCGGGCGGGTTGCGGGCCTGGTCGGCTGGTTCACCTGCAAGGCGCGACGTAAGACTTCGTAGGACCCGTCGATCAGCCAATGCCACACACCCTGCCGAGTTCCCTCGGCAAACATTCGATGGAACGCGGGTGTCAAAGCACTGGCATTTGTCGTCACCAGGGTCTGCGTTGATGGACTGCTTGGTTGAAACGCGACACCAAGCCTTCCTGATGAGATTGCCGACTTCTCAAGGACCGAGTTTAGGATCGTCGACGCGTCATCAGCGTACTCATTATTGCGCCAAAGCCTCGACGCCATCAGAAGAGCCCCTGCAATCCTCTGATCTGATCCCACATCATTTGCCCAGTTCGTTACGGCTCCACCGCTCCAGACCGTGGCGAAGAGGCCGTCCCGTGGTCGGCTTGACGAACCGGGGTTCGACCTCCAGAGCACCTTTCGCGTCCAGGCCCAAACCTTGTCGAAGGCCTCCCGGTCTTGAAACCACACCGCTTGGGTCATGGCTGCTGCCTGAAGGGACGACGACGCTTCCTGCCCATTTCGGCCAGACTTCACTCGCCCATCGGGGGTGACGAAATCGAACCAGAACTGTTCCCACGAGTTCACCAAGGATTGGTCAGGTTGAGCGAGTGACGCTGGAGCTGACGGGACCACCAGCGGAATATCTCTTGGCTGTCGAGCCTGTGCCAAAGCGAAGCCATAGTCCAAGAGGTCACGAAGTTCACGAGTATCGTCTGGTGAACCCAGCAGCGCCACTGAAATCTGGATGCCGGCACGCTCGGCAACGACAACCCGGCACTGTCCCGCGCGTTCGGTCCACCCCGTTTTCCCGGCTAGGACACCTGGATACCACCACAGTGCGCCTAAGGTATTCCTCAAAAGCCTTGCTGGCCTGCCGTCGCTGCCGGGAACTTCATGGATGGTTGTGCCGGCGATTTGCCGAATTTCTGGGTTGTCACCGACCGCGGAGCCGAGTAGTGCCATGTCCCGCGCCGTACTGAAATGGTCGGGGCGATAGAAGCGTTCGTGATCTAGTCCGTGGGGGTTGGCAAATTGGCTGTTCCACATTCCCAAATCATGTGCTCTGCGGTTCATTGCGTCGGCAAAGGCAGGGACTGACCCGCTGAGGGCTTCGGCAATCGCAACCGCAGCGTCGTTTCCCGAAGGCAACATCAACCCGTACATCAGTTCGCGAAGGGGTAGACGTTCGCCGGCAACCGCACCCATGGTTGTCTCGCCAACGGTCGCTGCGTTCTGGCTCACCGTGAAAATCGTGTCCAGCCGACCACTTTCGGCGGCGATTAGGCCGGTCATGAGTTTTGTTGTTGATGCGATCGCGCGTCGCGTATCCGGAAATTTGGCGAACAGGACTTCGCCGGTTCGCCGGTTCATCACGACCGCACTGTCGGCAAGGACCGCCGGTGAACGTGGTGCCGGGTTCGGTGCGACGCTGGAGGACTGTCTGAGAGCTTCGCTGATCGGCGTTGGTGGGTGGGCACTTTCAGCAAGATCAGAGGCAGCTCCGGCGCCAATAACAGCCGCAATCGAAGCGACGATGAAGAGGAGTCGCTGCCATCCCCGAGAGCGTTTGCCGGACACATTTGAAGGCAAACCGATACGCGCACCTGTGGCTGGATATTGTCCTGCCGGAATACGCTCACTGGCGCGCCTGGGACGTACTGACCTCATGTGCACGATACCTCCCACCTTCAGTCTGGCCAGCAAGGCATGACCCGGAGTTATGACGCATCCACGAGGCGAGCCGATCCACACGTCGAGTGACGCGAATCAGTACGAACTTACTTGGATTTGCTGAGGGTCACCCCCGATAACGACAGTCTGCCGGGGCTATGTAAGGGAACGGTCAACTGCGTTCCACGGGAACGTGGCCGGGTTTCACTCCCGTTCCGGGTCCAGATGCAAAAGTCATTCGGAACGATCAAGTCACAGGAGTGCATACCCGCACCATGACGGGCAGTCCCTCTTCAGTTCACGATGATCCCTCGAGCCAAGTCTCCAGCGGCCAAATCCCGGTACGCTTGGTCGGCTTGGTCAAGGGTGTAGCGTCGGTTGATCAAGCCGTCGATGTCGAGTTTTCCGGATCGATAGAGCTCGACCATTCGAGGAAAGTCGACACGGGTCCGAGCGGATCCGTAGAAGCTTCCACGAAGGACCCGTTCACTTCCGGCAATCGACCGGCTTGGGATTTGCATCATTTCTCCGGATCCGGGCATGCCAATCGCCACGCACGTTGCACCATTTGCGAGTGAAGCCCACGCTTGTTCTAGGGCACGTGTGTTCCCGGTCGCCACGAACGCGTAATCGACCCCACGCCCAGTGAGATCACGCACCGCGGCGATTGGATCGGCCGAACCGGCGTTCACGGTGTGGGTCGCGCCAAACTTACGAGCAAACTCGAGCTTGTTCTCCAAAAGGTCAATCGCGATGATCATGCCGGCCGATGCAAGGGCAGCGCCTTGAACGACATTCAGGCCGATCCCACCGGCGCCCCAGATTGCAACGGTTGCGCCGGCCGGTACTTGTGCGGTGTTGAGGACGGCCCCGACACCCGTCATCACCGAACATCCAATGAGGGCGACGGTTGTCAGCGGGACGTCTGTCCGGATCTTGATCGCACTGGATGACGGAACAGTCGTGTATTCACTATGACTGGCGACCGTTCCAAATCGGTGCATGGGTTGCCCGCGCCACTGCATTCCCGTCTGGCCGCTCGGTAGGCGTCCTGGCTGCTTTGAGCGGTTTTCGCAATGGACCGGCCGGCCGATCACGCAGTAATGGCACAGGCCGCAGGACGGCGCCCACGAGAGGATGACGTGGTCACCTTCCTGTAATCCGGAAACGCTCCTGCCGACTGCGGACACGATCCCCGCACCTTCATCGCCAAGGACTATCGGTAGGGGAATGTCAGCCCAGCTGCCGTCAGCAGCGTGCAGGCAACTGTGGCAGATTCCACTGGCGACGAGTTTTACCTGAACCTCGCCCTCACTCGGATCATCGAGGTCAACTTCATCCACGGTGATCGGTTCACCTGGCCGGGTGACGAATGCGGCGCGCATTTTCATGATTGATCCTCCGAATGTTGCATGTCGCTCAGGATTTGCAGTGTATTCCAGTTCTGGCACCAATGATGGCTGTTCCGGATCGGTTGCGACAATCGGGTCGCGCGCGTCATCTGTCGCGGTCCGACCGTTCTTTTCGCGATGATGCTGATCATGCCTCTTCGACGTTTGGACGAATCCCTGCGGCAACGACTGATGCAGCGCCTGATCTCGGTTGTCGCGGCGTCGACAATCGTGGCCGGTTCGTTCTCTCCAGTGTTTGCAGACGTTTCGCAATCAACCACTAGACCGAACGTCTACGCCTTTACAGACAGTGAGGCGGCGCTTTCGCTCGACGGTCACGCATTCGGGCATGGGGTTGGGCTGTGTCAGTGGGGCGCACGTGGCCGTGCGCTGGCTGGGCAGAACGTTTCACAGATCGTCGGCGCATATTTCCCGGGCACATCTATCCAGAAGATGCTTGCGCCGGAGACGACAATCCGGGTCCTTGTCCACTCTAATCTAGACATGACCGCGGATGAGACCAGTCACATTGCTGCAATTGGTGGGGCGTGGCAAGTCGCGGCGCCGGGTATCCAGCCGCTTACTGTACCCGCAGATGCGAAGTTGGAACTCGCTAATCCTGGTGGCCGTCGATGGCAAGTCAAGGGTCGCGACGGGGCAGTCCTTGCGTGGGGGCCTCTTTCCGGTCCACTTGTCATCCGCCCGGCGTCCCCAGAGACCCGGATTGTGCTGGACTATCGACCTTCCGGAAACGTCCCCGGACGCGCGAACACATACTTCGATACATATCGGGGTGAGATCATCCTGTATCCGTCGACGCAAGGGATTGACACCGTCAATCGGTTGCCAATCGACGACTACCTACGCGGGGTTGTCCCGTCGGAAATGCCTGCGTCCTGGCCCGACGCGGCGCTTCAAGCTCAGACGCTTTCGGCGAGGACCTATGCAGTGTTTCGCGCACAGACACGTGCGAAGCAGACATGGGACGTTGACGACTCAACCTGGGATCAGGTTTATCACGGTTGGTGGGCTGAACATCCCAGTACCAATCGCGCAATTGATGCGACGGCCGGACAGCTGATCTCTTCGGGCGGGCAGGTTGCGCAAACCTATTACTTTGCAACCTGTGACGGATGGACTGAGAACAACGAAAACGTTTGGGGCGGCACCCCCTTGCCGTACCTGCGTGGCATCCGAGATGTGGACGCATCAGGGAGGCCCTTTGACGAAGGCGCACCGGGTGCTAAGTGGTCTACCGGTTCCTTCACATCTAACCAACTGTTTGAGGTGCTTAGGACGGATCCGGCGACAGATGTTGGCCCGATACGGTCGATTGATCTGACGTCGCGAACTCCGTCTGGGCGATTGATCTCGGTCAAGATTACGGGGACGTCTGGCACGAAGTCCGTCTCGCCGGAACTCTTTCAGGCAAAGTTCAATCGCCTTCGTCCGCCAGGCGTAAAGGCACTGCTGAGCACGAACTTCGACGTGCGTTGGACGTCACCCGACGCGGTCAAGCTGACTCAGGCCGGGGCGACTCCGATGCCTGCACGCGCAACGCCACGGATTGGCGGAACCGGATCGACGGTGGTAACCGGTGCCGGTAGCGGGATCGTCGCATTGCCAGGCGTAAACCTCCTCGCACCGCAGCAGCCCGCTGCACCCGGTGGCCCTCAGGTGCAAGCGACGCCAACGCCAGCGCCTACACCAGTCCCGCCCCCGACCAGGTACGGCTTGACCCTCCCTATGCCTCCTCGCCCAGCGTCGCCGGCAAACCAGTACTTTGAAGAGACTGGACACAACGTTGGTGGCGCATTCCTTCGGTACTTCGTGACCTTCGGAGGTCTGGATATTTTCGGCATGCCAAGGACCGAGGAGCTTTTGGAGGATGGGCGGACGGTCCAATACTTCCAGCGTGCCAAGTTGGAGTTCATCGTCGACAAGGTTGGAACCCAGTACGAGGTTCAGCCTGCCCTCATTGGGGACACACTTACCGAAGGGCGCCGACCCTTCGCGGCCTCGCCCGTCTTTGACAGCACGCCGGGTCATCGGTATTTCCAGGAGACCGGGCACGGCCTCCACAATGCATTCTTTAACTACTGGACAGAAAACGGCGGTCTTGACTTGTTCGGATATCCAACCTCTGAAGAGCTGGAAGAGAACGGGGTAATCGTCCAATACTTCCAGCGAGCGCGTCTCGAATACCGGTCCGACCGCCCCGAAGGTAGCCGCGTACAACCCGGCTTGATTGGTGACGAATTGCTTGTGCGCCGCGGATGGTTGCCACCGCCAGTAACGTGAGCTGCCCTCATAACTGTTGGGCATTTCCGGACCCTGAGTAGAATCGGCCAGTATGTGGTCAAAGGAGCGCAGGACATGTCAAAGGCAGTTGACGGAATAGTCCGGATTGGGATTATCGGGAGCGGCGGGATCGCAAAGGCGCATGCCCGAGCGTACAAGGACATTGAAGGCGTTTCCATAGTTGCAGTAAGTGACGTCGTTGATGGCAAGGCCGGAGCGTTCATCGACGAACTTGAGCTGAGCGATGCCACGCCATTCACCGACCACCGTGAGGCGCTTGCTCAAGTTCCCATGCACGGGGTTTCGATATGCACCCCGAACGTGGCTCATCATCGGACGAGCATCGATGCGCTGGAAGCTGGCGTCAACGTGTTGACCGAGAAGCCAATGGCCGTCACGTTGCAACAAGCTGTCGAAATGGAGCAGTCGGCACGGCGAACCGGGAAGATTTTGACAATCGGGTTTCAGCCTCGCTACGACCCAAACATGATCATGCTCAAGGAACTGATCCAATCAGGTGCACTTGGCAAGATCTACTATGTGGAGACCGGCGGTGGCAGGCGTCGAGGCATGCCGGGGGGCACCTTTATCCGCACTGACCTGGCAGGAGCCGGTGCGCTTGCCGACATCGGGTGCTATTCGCTTGACATGGCCCTCAATCCGTTGGGGTACCCCAAACCCCTCACGGTGTCTGCGGTGGCAACGAACCACTTCGGGACAAATCCCGCCTACCACCGTGAAGCCGACAAGTTCCAGGTTGAGGACTTCGGGTCGGCGTTGATACGCCTGGAGGGAGGCTTGACCCTCAACTTCAAGATCAGCTGGGCGATGCACATGGACACACTTGGGGCAACGATGTTCCTAGGGACGGATGCTGGCCTCAAGGTGACGTCGGCGGGTTCCGGACCATGGAGCGGAGTGTGGGACGGTGGGGTCGGTTCAGTGACCATGTACCACGATCTCCAAGGGAGCCACGTGGAGACCCACATCCCCGTCAAGCAGCACTCGGTGAAAATCTTCGCCGAGAAGGTCAAGGACTTCGTGGGTGCAATTCAGGAAGGGCGGCCAGCGCCAATCCCTGGTAGCCAGATCGTGCGCAACCAAGCGATCATCGACGGCATTCTCAGGTCAGCGGCGATAGGTCGCGAGGTTGAAATCGAAATCCCTGAGCTGTAGCGGCCAGTGGTGACACCGCCCATCGGTCCAACCGATCCGATGGGCAAATGCATCTGTATTTTTCTGAAGCTTCGCGATGACGAACAAGAGGGGTGGTCAATGCTTTTGGGTGGCATCCTGCATCCTGAAATCCTGCGTGGCCTAGGTCAGGCAGGACATGGTGCGAAGATCCTCATTGCCGATGGCAATTACCCGTTGGCTACACGCTCGTCCGGCAACTCCGTTCGCGTGTACCTCAATC
The DNA here is from genome assembly GCA_014191415.1 of Chloroflexota bacterium. Lineage (GTDB taxonomy): Bacteria > Chloroflexota > UBA11872 > UBA12225 > UBA12225 > UBA12225. Next base: position 338 of record BJHB01000126.1, on the reverse strand, counting down.
TTGCGCCCGGTAAGGTCACGGTCCCTGATGTCCTTGAGGCAATCATCGGGTGCACGCCCATCGAACTCGCGGAAGTGATGACACCGGACAGTGGGGAAGAACCTTCGATCTTCGCGGACTTTCGCAGACTTCTCGCGTCATCGACCACGGCGATGCCAGTGGCCGGTGGTCCGCCGGACCTAGCCATTCTGAAACGGTGGGATTTCTATGATGCTGCGAGTGCCCCAGACGTGGCACTCGCAGTCTCCACTGGTGAACAGCGCGTCTACGCCAACATCCTGTTGACGATTGGTGTACGTGACCCCGCGTTATGAAGTTCAGGAAATCGGGAAGGGAAG
>BJHB01000125.1:0-8315 GCA_014191415.1 Chloroflexota bacterium | reverse complement strand
TGACCATCCTCTTGAGTGTCGTCCAGTCGCCGGATTAGCTGGCAGCTCCGGGTGAGCACAGCCCCGCCGATCCAGACCAACTCCGTGACTTCGTCACCGTTGTGGTCAACCGCTACAAGGGCAAGGTCCGGGCGGTCGAACCCTGGAACGAACAGAACCTCGCCGGTGAGTGGGGCGCCTCGCGCATGTGGCCGAACGCACCGGCGGCTCCGCCCCAGGGCGTTGTGGACTTCCTTGCATTGATGAAGTCCGCGTATGTGGGTGTGAAGTCTGCCGATCAGAGCGTGATCGTGGTCCTGCCTGCCCTCACTCCGACAGGTGTCGGTGAGTGCTGGTTGAACCCTGACGTACGCGCCTCGGGCGGATGCATCGACCAGGTGAAGATCGCGATCGACGATCGCCTGTATCTCGACCTGCTCTATCAGGTGAACGGCGGCGAGATCAGCCGCTATTTCGATGTCCTTGGCGTACACCCAAGTGGCTACAACAATCCGCCTGACGATACACCGGAGAAAAAGACGGTGTCGTCGACTGGATTCAAGGGCCACCCCAGCTTCTATATCCGACGCTTCCAGCAGCTGCGCGAGGTGCAGCAGAAGTACGGTGATAACAAGCCGATGTGGTTCACCGAAGTCGGCTGGTCGGTTACTGCGAAGCCTGTTCCCGGCTACGAATACGCGACCGAGAACAGCGAGGCACAGCGTGCGAAATACATTGCCCGCCTGCTGGAATTGGTATACAACGAGGCTCCGTACGTCACCAACGTGATCATCTGGAACCTGAATTTTCGGCAAATTGTGCCGGAACCCGACGAGAAGTACGGGTTTGGACTGCTGGAGGCGAACGGATCCCCAACCCTTTCGTTCCAGTGTGCGGCTGACTTCGTCAAGAGTGGTGGCAAGGTTTCACAACCCGTTTGCCGGTGATCGCACGTGCGTGTCGGGGGTGGCGAGTCAACCTGCCTTGTCACCCCGGATCGTGACTGGGCATGTCGGTCATACCGGTGGGTCGGAGAAACCCAGGCGTCGTTCCCTAAGGCTTACCCACTGGAGAGTTCGGCTGCCGATGATCACGTGGTCAAGTACGGAGATGTCTAGGAGGGCACCCGCCTTGACCGCGTCGGCAGTCATGCGGATGTCTTCCGGCGATGGCGACGGGTCACCGCTGGGATGATTGTGGACGACGATGACCGAGGCGCAGTTTTCACGGATCGCGTCGCGGAAGAGTTCGGCAATTCTGACCACGCTCGAGTTCAGTGTTCCCCGGTAGAGTTCGCGGATCCCCATCACGTGGTTCTTGCTCGACAGAAGGACAATCCGCAGGTGCTCGCTGTCCAGATGAGACATGCCCGCGCTGACAAGATCGACGACGTCCCGTGGTGTGCGGATCACCATGCGCTCGTCTGCCGACGCGAGGGCGACACGCCGACCGAGCTCGAGGGCTGCTTTCAGTTCGATCGCCTTGACTGGACCGACGCCGGGAATGCGCTCGAGATCCGACAGGGATGCAGCCATCAAACCGGCTACACCACCGTGCTCGTTGACAGCGCGCATGGCGATGGAAAGTGCGCTTTGGCGCTGCGTACCCGAGGAACCAGTACGCCAGATGATGGCGATCAGTTCTGCGAGGCTGAGGGATTCCGCTCCGGTGCTCGCAAGGCGTTCACGTGGGCGTTCGGTAGGCGCCATGTCCTTGATGGCGGCATATGCGTGCAACGGTGGCAACACACCCGCTGTTCGCGGCGCGTCGGTAAGGTCGTCAAGGGGGCCGGCCTCACCGGATGTCAGGCTCGGTGTCACCAGATCACCTACGGAACGGCGCCGTGAGGTGGTCGGATTGCGGCTTCGGGATTGACGTCCTGCACGTTGCGCATCGCGGTAGTCCATGGCGCCAAGATACCGGGTTCGCCGTGGTAATGCGCATGATCATTAGCAATGATGCCGAAGTTCTGGTTGTCAGGTCATTGATGGGTTGGCGCCAATGAGGTCGCGGAGGTTGCGAACCGGCCTTGCAGTGGCGATGGGCCAGATTACCGGATGGGTGTCACGCGCGGTTGGCCGGGGTGGAGGCACGGCGCTTCCGGGATTGGTTGTCGACTACCTCGACCCCAGGGCGCTTGCACATCTGGCGCGACAGCTACCGGGTGGGGTCGTGATGGTGACAGGCACGAACGGCAAGACGACGACAAGTCACCTTATCCGGGCGATGCTAGAGGCGTCAGGGTGGGCACCGATCCACAACGCCAGTGGTTCGAACCTTTCCCGGGGGGTCCTGGCGACGTTGCTCCGCCACGCAAGCTTTACCGGGGCGCTCCGCGTTCCAGAGAACGCGATTGGTGTCTTCGAGACGGACGAAGCCGCGGTGCCACGGGTGTTGCGGGACACGCGTGCTCAGGTACTCGTCGTCACGAACCTGTTCCGAGATCAACTGGATCGCTACGGCGAGGTCAACGCGATCGCGCAGCAGTGGAGAGATGCAATCTCCGCGTTGCCAGGTTCCCACGACCTGCGTCTCGTCCTGAACGCCGATGACCCAACGGTGAGCGCGTTGGACCGTGGGTCGGCAACGACCATCAGGTTTGGCATTGGTGATCCCGACGCCGGTCGTGATGCGCCTGATCACGCGTCGGATGCCAACTTCTGCCCTGTCTGCGGTGGGCGCATGCAGTACATCCGCGTCACCTATGGCCACCTTGGCAACTACATCTGTGACAACGGCCACGCGCGCCCAACCCCGGCTGTTGTGGCAACGGATATTCAGGCTGATGGGTGGGATGGCACGGCGTTCACGCTGAAGACACCGCGTGGCGAGCGCCGGGTCTCGCTACCGGTTCCGGGCTTGTACAACGTCTACAACGCGCTCGCTGGCGTGGCCTCTTCCGAAGCACTTGGTTGCGACCTCGAGCCCATCGCATCTGCAATTGGCAACTTCCACGGGGCATTCGGGCGGTTTGAACGGTTCACGATTGACGGTCGACGATTGGTCATTGTCCTCGCCAAGAACCCGGTCGGGATGAATGAGGCACTCAGGACCGTGGTAGGTCGAGGCGGGTCGGGCCACCACGTCTTGGTCGCCTTGAATGACTTTGACGCAGATGGCCGGGATGTCTCGTGGATATGGGATGCGGACTTCGAAATCCTGGCTGGCCAGGTCAGTTGCTTGACAATTTCGGGCCATCGCGCGGACGACCTAGCGGTGCGATTGAAGTACGCGGGCGTTATCGGGTCAATCCCAACGTCAGGCAACTTCACCGTTCTGGGGGGTCTGGCCGACGCACTCGATGGCGCGGTGTCGGGTGCACCGGTCGGCGGGACCGTGGTTGCAATGGTCACGTACACCGCAATGCTGGAACTCCGTTCGTTGCTTGTTCGACGTGGACATGCGAGGGCGTACTGGGATGATGCCGCGGTGAATTCCCCGGAAGTGACGGCACGATGACGATCAGATCGGTCCCGTCGTCCAAGGCAAGGGTTCGCATCGGGCATCTTTATGGAGACCTGCTGAACCTCTATGCTGACCGGGGCAACATCCTTGTGCTTACCCGACGATGCGAGTGGCGAAATATCTCCGTTGAGGTCGTGTCAATTGGTGTAGGTGACCGGATCGGTAGCGGTGAGTTCGACATCCTGTTCATGGGTGGTGGTCAGGATGGGGATCAGCAATTTCTCGAGGACGATCTTTTCAGGGTCAAGGCAGACGGACTGCGCGGTGCGGTGCACGACGGGGTCCCGGTTTTGGCGGTATGTGGGAGCTACCAATTGCTTGGGCACTACTATGACCCGGGCACCGGGCCCCGGCTCGCAGGCCTGGGGATATTTGACATGCATACAGTGCACCCAGGGTTATCCGTGCAACGGTGCATTGGAGACGTGGTGGTCGACTGGATTGGTGCGCCGGCTGGTGGCCCAAGTTCCGTGGTCGGTTTCGAGAACCATGGTGGCCGGACGTACATTGGTTCCGGCGCACGGGTGTTTGGTCGGGTGGTCAGCGGAAACGGAAACAACGGCGAGGACGGCACCGAGGGAGTGGTTCAGGCAAACGCCATTGGCACCTACCTTCACGGGAGCTTGCTGCCCAAAAACCCGCATTTGGCCGACCACCTGATCGGGATGGCACTCGCGAGGCAGACTGGTTCGGCAAAGTTGCAACCTCTGGACGATCACCTTGAGTGGCAGGCACACCAGACAATCCTGGACCGACGCGCGAGTCACGTGGCACCGGTTGGTGGACGGGTCAAGGGTTCAGGGGGGACCGCGCGATGACGCTGGACGCGTTGGCGGTTGCGTGCCTGTCCCAAGAGACCGCAGCGCGGATTGTCGGGAGCAGGATCCAGCATATTCACCATTCGGGCACAGACGCTCTTGCGTTCGAGTGTTACGGAAGTGGCGAACGGTCGTGGCTGATTGTCTGCGGGCATCCTTCGCATCCGTCAGTTCATGTTTCGGATCAACGCCCGGGGCGCCCGTCAGACGATGTGACCCCGTTGCTTTTGAGGCTTCGGAAACTCGTCGACGGAGCGCTTGTGACCGCGGTGACCCAGCCACGCGGCGAACGCATCATCCAGATCGACTTTGCTGGGAAGTCCGAAGATGGACCGTATGGCGTCACCCTGATCGTCGAACTCCTTGGACCCGGAACGACGGTGATCCTCGTGGACGAACACGGAATGATCCTGGAGTGCAGCCGCCGACTGGGACTTGGTCCAAAGGGTGGGCCGACGGGTGGTCGCGTGGCGGAGGAACCAGAGGCGAAGATTTCATCCCGCCGAATTGTCCCGCGAGAGGTGTACCAACCGCCTGCCGTACAGGAGAAGTGCGTTCCTTGGGCGTTGACAGGAGACGTGCTTCACGACGCCATAGCCGACCTGCCCGAAGTCCGTGGTCGGGCGAGCGGTCGTCTGCGCGACTCGATTGTCCGCGCGGTTGGTGCCTGCAGTCCCCTGCTGGCTAGGGAGGCGGTTGGGGCGAGCTGTGGCGGGATGATCGACATCTTGGTGGTAGACGTTGATCGGGTGCAGTTGGATGCGATCGCCTCTTGGTTTGGGCATGTATGGGAGCGTGTAGGCGCTGGGGATTGGAACCCATCGGCGGCGTGGGTGATTGATGGGGATGCGAAGACAGCATCTCTTGCTGCGTTCGCGCCGTATCTCATCGGAACCTATCCGGAGGTCAAGCCAACTGCGTCACTGAACCAAGCGGTGGTCATCTGGCACGAGGCGGTTTCAGTGTCGGCGGTGGGGTCACCCGAGGCTGGGGCACGTCGCGCCCTCCGTCAGGCCCTGGAGGCGCGCCTTGACCGTGTCCGGGCGAGGCAATTCTCACTGGCGCGCACAATCATCGACCCGGCTGAAGTCGCGCGTCTGCGCCTCATTGGTGAATACCTGCTCGCGTTTCCAGACCTTGTCACCATGAACATGGTTGAGGTTGAGCTTCCGGTCGGCGATGCTTCTGATCCAAATGGGGGCGTATTAGTCGTCCCACTGGAGCCTGGAGTTGGAGCGGTTGCCAATGCGCAAAAGGTATTCCGGAAATACCACAAGCTGAAGGCTGCTGCGCGCGAGGTTCCTCCTCGTCTGGAAGAGGCAGCGCAGGAACGGGCCTACCTGGAGGAGGCGCTTGTCCACCTCGATCTTGCCCAGTCCGGCGAGGATCTACGTGGGCTGCGTGAGGAGTGGGCGTCTGGAGGGTTTGTCTCGGCTGGACGGCGCGAACGCAATCTTGGATCCAAGTTTCCTGGTCGACGGAACAAGCCCGCGGTGTCCGCCCGTGATGCCGGCACCGAACGGATGACAATCGGTGGCTTTGAGGTCGTGGTCGGGCGAAGCGGTCGAGGAAATGACGCCGTCTTGCGCGGTTCGGGACACCCTGAGGATCCGTGGCTTCATGCACGGGGCGTTCCCGGTGCGCACGTCCTTGTCCGCGCGGCGGGCCGAGATGTCCCGAGTGCGGTGATCGAGGCTGCTGCAGCGATTGCTGCCGGGCGAAGCGCGTCCCGCCAGTCGCCGTTGGTCGCGGTGGACTGTACAGCCCGCCGACACGTCACCCGTGTCAGTGGCGGCCCACCGGGACTGGTCACCTACCGCAATGAACGGACGATCCAGGCGGTCCCAGTGCTCCCGGGGCGACGCGAGGCTCAGCGCTGAAACGCTGGTCCGCCATGGCCCGGGGACGGTCAAGCGGACTGCGTGACTGCGGCGATGAAGATGGCGCGGGCCGAATCCGTGCTGATCGGCTCGCCACGGTACTCGCCGAATGTCTCGATGATGGTGAAACCCGCGCGGAGCAGCCGGGCCTCGACCCGCTCCGGAGATTCCGGGTGCAGGGTGTACTTGAATTGTCCGATCATCGAGGCAGGGGATCGAGGATCACGGTCTGTCGAGTAATACCGAACGTTCGAGATCGCCGCGTTCGATTCGATCAGGTATCGGTAGTCCTTGACGCGCAGGACTGACCTCCCATGCCACTTCCTGCCAAGGAATTGGGTAATCGAGTCCTCATCGGTGTAATCCTGCACCGTTGGCGGGAAGACATCGATGATGATGCGACCACCGGGTGCCAGGTGGCGTCGCATCATGGAGAGGCATTCGTCCTGTCCGGCGTCGTCAAGCAACCAGAATGAGTTGAATGCGACAAACACCAGGGAGAAAGCCCCGTTGCCCAAGGTGAAGTCGGTCATGTCGCCAACAACCCATGAGGTGCGGTCTCGGATTGACGACGACAACTTCAAGGACCGAGCGGTCGCGCGTTCCACCATGATGGACGACAATTCGAGGCCAGTTACGAGATGGCCCTTCCGGGCGAGGGCTAGACAAACGCGTCCACTTCCTGATGCAAGCTCCAGAATAGGCCCCTCCACCGTTGCGCGTGCCTCGGTTGCGCGGTCGTGCCAGAAGCGGGCTTCGTCGCCACGGCATGCTGGGTGCTCGATGTCGTAAAGGGACGCGATTGCCCCCCAGTCCTCGGACCGTTCGGACTGCCGTTGATACACTCCGCCTCCGGACGACGAACCTGGTTCAACTCGAGAGGGTGCGACCGGCACAGACGGTTCAGACGGGCCGTCCGTCGAGGTCGACAGGCGCCGGGTGGGGCGGACGAGGCGCAGCTTGCGCCCTGCTACCGTGCGTCGGCGCGTTGAAGGGGGTTCGGCCATGACTGATATCCGGGCTTTTCGTGGTCTGAGGTACGACCCTGCACGGGTTGAACCCCAGGATGTGATCTGTCCACCCTATGACATCATCGGGCCCGACGCGCAGGCAGAGTATCACGCGCGGAGCCCCTTCAACATCATCAGGGTGGAACTTGGCCAAGGGTCTACAGACCCAAGGGTGCTGCCCAACAGATACGCCGACGCGGCGACGTGCCTTGCCGATTGGACTTCACAGGGCGTCCTTCGCCGAGAGGGTTCGCCGGCGATCTACCTGCATGCCCAGACGTTCCGGCTTGACGGGGCTCGCGTTACCAGGCGAGGCCTCATTGTGGTGTGCCGGCTGCATGACTGGGCCCAGAACATCGTGCGCCCTCACGAACACACCCGGGCGGGTCCAAAGCGTGACCGACTTGCGTTGCTGGAAGCCACCGGGACGAATACCAGTCCGCTGTGGCTGGTGTATCACGACGAGGACGGTGGTGTTGCGAGGGCAGTCGCCGACGCGTGGTCCGAGGCTGATGCGGCCCTTGTGGACGACGGGGATGAGATCCATCAGGTGGTGCCGGTGACTGATCCGTTCCAGATCGGGCGAATAAGTCAGGCGTTCGCGTCACGTCCGGTCTACATCGCTGATGGACACCATCGATACGAGACTGCGATCCACTATCGAGATGCCTGCCGGCAGGCCGTGCGTGACAGAGGCGAAGAGCCGGATCCTGATGCTGGCTACGAATTCGCCATGGTGCTGGTTGTCGATTCCCGTGATCCCGGTCTGGTGATCCGTCCGTACCACCGTGTCATTGGCGCGACAGGCAAGGATCTGCGTTCGGTCCTTGGCCACATGGAAGACATGTGCAATATCCACCCACTGTCTGTGTTGGGCAACGGGGACGCGAAGGACCTTGCTGCCATAGAACAGGCACTCGGTGATGCAACGTCGACTGACGACCATCCATGCGTCCTGTACACACGGCAAGGTGCGTGGAAGGTGTCCCCGCGGAGGGACGTGGCGTGGAAGGAGACACTGCCAGGCGGACACTCAGACGCATGGCAGGGCCTTGATGTCGTCTCGGTTGACTGGTTGATCGTTCAGGGTGGGTTCGGAATTGAGGCATCGCATGAAGAGGCCGGGCATCCCGGCGAAGTTCCTCGTCTTCGGTACTCACCCG